>JAOUJM010000240.1 GCA_029883265.1 Gammaproteobacteria bacterium | reverse complement strand
CCGGTCTACCCATTCAGGCTCGCGTGCAACAACTAATCGATCTGGCAAAAGAAAACGGCGGTAAAGACAATGTCACGGTGGTGTTATGTGAAGTTAACGTAGATTCGGTCGGACAACTATTTTCCTCAGTGAAAAATAAACTGTTGGGAAAATAAAATTAGAATTTAATGGTTAAACCAATATTGGAATTGTTATTTACAAAATTCAATTCCATACCTAAAGTACCCGCCTGAAACATACGACGATATTTTTGTGGTAGGAGATTCGCAACACCAATATGCAAGAGAGCCGTTCCAAGAAAATATGTATTTACCCAATGCACATTTGGACAGCGACCAATCACAGGATTCATTTCGTAATAAAGCCCTTGGCTACATTGTAATGCAATATCACGTGTTTGACCCCAATCCGCCACGTGAGCTAGTAAATAAGCACCCTCCCACAAGGTGTCTTTCTCAGACCAAGCATTGGCGTTCAATGGGAATAACAAAAATAATGCAACTAACAACCCAATTATTTTTATCCGCATTTTTAATCCTGCACAGCTCTACAAAACTTGCCTTTTGTTTCGTCCTTAGGCTGGAAGCTGCTAGCGGAATAAGTGTGGACTGGATCACAGACAAGATGACTCAAGGGTCACAGTTTGAATCAGACAAGTTCGCAATAATTTTTCTGGAAAAAAGTAGGTATAATCGTTATACACATGAGAATTTTTGCCTATAATCACTTCATTGGCTGCGCTTGTATACGTGTATGGAATCATTCTTAAACGGCATAGCTTCTGCTAATACCTTTGGACGGGGATAAACAATAACGAGTACATCATGCACACTATTTTTTCTTTTATTCTGATTTTAACGAGTACACTTGCTGTTCTGTTGCCAAATCAAGCAACGGCACAAACACCAGCAAAATTCATTTCCCAAGTCGTACCCGAGAACATGATAGCTGGACAGCAATACACCGTATTTATCCAATTTAAGAATAAAAGCGCGATGACCTGGGAGGCGTCTCAAGCAATTAGCTTGACTCTTAGAACTGATAAAAAAGGCAATCCATGGCAACCGCAACACGTTAGACTAAGCAAACAACAAACGGTTAAAACCGATCAGATAGCTACCTTTCAGTTTCGTATCACGGCTCCACCAGAGGCTGGCGAATATCCATTTAGATGGCAGCTTAGACATCCTAAGCTTGGCTGGATAGGAGAAAAGACGCCAAATCTAAATATTTCGGTAGCACCAAAAGACGCAAATACTCAAGCTGAATTTGTTTTACAAAAAATTCCGGGCATGAAGAAACTAGGCACTTATTACACAATTTTGGAAAGAGGACAAATCTATACAGTTAGTCTGACATTTAAAAATAATGGCAACGATGTGTGGACACCAGGCAAAGTAAAACTCGTCTCCAAAAATAATAAACGCCCACTGACCTGGATGGTTGATCAAATTAATCTTGACAGTCGAAAAGTTATCAAACCTGGAGAAATTAAAACATTTGGGTTTAATATTGTCACTCCGCCTGAACCAGGAATTTATGATTTCCAATGGCAAATGTTCGATAAACAAATAGGTCATTTTGGTGAACCATCAGAAAAAGTTGCCATCACTATTCGCTAAAAAAAACGGTGATCAATGACCACCGTTTTTAGCTTAATAATTTAAAATTCTTATTTGATAGCAACCAGTTCTACATCAAAAATCAAAGTCGAACCTGGTGCAATACCCATAGTTCCACGATCACCGTAGGCGAGATCTGAAGGAATAAACAATTGCCATTTGGCACCAACTTTCATCAATTGCAATGCTTCAGTCCATCCTTTGATAACTCCACCCACTGGGAATGTTGTTGGTTCTCCCCGGCTATACGAGCTATCAAATTCTTCTCCATTCAATAATGTGCCACGGTAATGGGCAACGACTTGATCACTAGGCCCTGGACGTTTTCCCTTACCTTTGGTGATAACTTTGTATTGCAGACCAGAATCCAGTTCAACAACACCTTTTTTCTTTTTGTTGTCCGTTAAAAATGCTTTGCCTTTTTCTTTATTTTCATCTGCTAATGCATTGACTTTAGCATTCATATCTTCCATCTTTGCACGTTGCTTGGTTTGGAATGTTTCCGCAACCTGCTTGACTTCAGCATCACTTAGTTGAGGTTCTTTTCCAGAAAATAAATCTTCGGCTGCCGCCAACATCATTTTAGTTTCGACTTCACTTTGGCTTATTTGTGCCTGATTCAAACTCTGACCAAAACCGATGACCATTTGCATACCAAGAAAATAGCCCAATTTATTTTTATCAATTTTTGTTTGCTTTGCTTGTGTTTTATCTTTCGCAGCCTGCATTTTCGCTTGCATGTTATCTTGAAACGCTTTTGCGACTTGTTGTAATTCTTCTTGTTTATATTTCGTGTCTTTATTATCAAAAACATCGCCGGCGGCATCAACTAATTCTTTGATACTATATTCGTCATTTGATAATTGAATTTGTTGCAACTGTTGTTGAAAACCCATGGCCATCTGCATACCGAGAAAATAACTAAACTTGTCTTTTTCTGTTTTTGGAGACCCGGCGACTGCACTCATAGAGATTGCAAAGATGGCAATCATTACCCATAAACGTTTCATGAAACCTTCCTTTTCATTGAGAAGTATTAATATAAGTTGAGGGAATTAGAGCATGTTTAAGCGCAAAATGCCATAAAATTAGCAAAGTATTGCTTAAATTTGTTGACTGCTAGGTTCGAGAAAAGAGGCAAGAACACCGCTGAAATCGGTGATAGAATCATTAATAGCATTGAAGATTGTCATTTCTTCCAAACCAGTAATTTCCCATGCAAAAGAATCGACCTGGGTATCGCGTTCATCACTGGGTAAAGTGGAAAAATCATTCATGGTCGCATAACCGCTGGCGATATGGATAATTGCGGTTTCAAGCACATAATCATCTGCGAGTTCGGGTTGATGATGAAAACGGGCGACTTCTGATAGGCTGTTGGGCAGGTTCCAAAGTTTCATTAATTCCTCACCCACTTCGCCATGATCCATATTGAAAACCAAACGCTCAATTTCATTTAACGGCTCTTTACCTTTTGCAGAACGTTCCAACATTACTCGAACAAGTTCTGGAATTTTCATTGCCATCACCAGCCGACCAACATCATGTAATAGGCCTGCAACAAATAATCGCTCTTTATGCAATACGGGTGTTTTAATTTTACTACCTAAGTGGCGAGAAATTAAGCCCGTCATAATTGAATGGTGCCAAAAACGTTCGATATCCAAAACATCTTCATGTGGCATTTCTGTAAACATTGCAATCACAGACGCGGCAATGACAAGTTCTTTGAGTTCCCGAGTTCCAACAATTGAGATTGCACGTGAAATTGTCTCTACACGACTAGGAAAGCCATAGAAAGGACTATTGGCGATCTTGAGTAATTTTGCCGTGAGTGCAGGATCTTGACTGATGGTTTGTGCCATTTCAATTGCTGAACAAAGCGGATCTTCTGCCATTTCTCCAATTTTCAGACAAATGTCAGGTAACGCCACTAAATTGGCCACTTCTGAAACTAATTGTTTCGGCGTCATCGTCATCCCTATCCCTTTGAAAAAGCATTAAAAATAATTATCACAAATCCACTTTGTGTATCGCCGGTTGCGTGAGTTTTCTTTAGCTATGACGGCCTTCAACGACAGGCAGGAATTAAAGCTCACTTTGCATTTGAAGAAAGAATGCAATTAGTTTTCAATTAATTAAACTGATTATCAATAACAAAAAAGTGGAGATAGGCAGCGTAGAAATTTGTGATCACAATCACACAACTGTGGACTTTGATTGATTCCAGTCTATCAAGTGCATTGAAAGAAAGTCCGATAAAATAGGCATAGAACCCTACGAGTAAAAGTGTAAAAACATGAAATTATATACTCTGTCCAAATTGGTAGGAATGTAAACCATGAGTGTGGGCGCAATTTCTAATCTTAATGTGAGTGCCTATCGTACTTTTCGCGCTGACCCATCAGCCGAGGAAACTCACAAACGCGCCACTAATGAGGATTTAGAAAAAAACCATCAAACTCAACAGCACGCTGTTGTCGCAAAAGATTCAATCAATGGTTCAGAACAAAAGCAACACTCATCAACTGCTGCTGCTGCTAGTATAGAACAAATACAAAAATTGCCTGGACAAAAAAGTGAATCAAAATCTGACTTAGAAGAAACACTCGAAGCTGAGACCAAAATTAATGATGGCAAGTCTCAAGAAGCAGAAGCGGTTAATAATGGCCAATCAAATGAAAACGAGAATAAGGTTGGAGATGAGGCTTTAAGCGAAGACGAACAACGCCAAGTTGAACAATTGAAAGAACGCGATCGCGAAGTTCGTGCGCACGAACAAGCGCATATGGCCTCAGCCGGTCAATACGCAAGTGGTGGACCTAGTTATTCATTTCAAACCGGTCCTGATGGAAGACGCTATGCGGTAGGTGGGGAAGTCAGTATTGATACGAGTCCTATCCCAGATAATCCACAAGCAACAATTATTAAAGCGAATAAAATACAAGCGGCGGCTTCTGCACCTGCAAACCCGTCAGCACAAGATCGTGCAGTCGCTGCACAAGCAGCACAAATGGCAGCACAGGCGCGCATGCAATTACAAGATCAACAATCAGTTGAATCAGAAGTTCGACGTCAACAAGTTGCCCAATCGTCGACAGATAATGAAAACTCTGAAGACGGAGATAAAAATAAAAGTGTCAAATCAAAACAGGATGCAAATAGCATTCAGGAACCCATACAGACTCGAGCGAGTCAACAATACACTCAAATACAAAAACTCAATGATGAATTACATGATGAGGCCAGTGCTGTTTTAGATAGTATGGTATAGAGTCTCAATTTCACCAATCGCTTTTCTTAGTTCCTTCCAATCGTTTTTATTCTTTGGTAAACCAATGCGAATGGATTTTGGCTGAGAAAATAATCGCGTCCAAATACCCGCTTTCGCAAAATGCTCATGAATTGACTCAGCGTTTTTTGTTTGAATCCAAACAAAATAGTCACTCGACAAAAGACCTGACCATTTTGAAAAGGCTTGCTGAAGCTGCCTAGCGTTTTGCTGCAAACGAAGTGTTTGCTTGATATGCCATGGTTTATCAAGCAATGCTTGAGAACCTAAGCATTGTGCAACATGGTTGACTGACCAAGGACCTAATTGGCTCTGCAAAAATTGCAATATGCTTTGATGCGCAAAAATAAATCCAAGCCGCACACCTGCTAGTCCAAAAAACTTACCAAGTGAGCGAAGCACAATAACATTATTAAGGTCTAATCCGCTATGCAGAAAACTTTGTTGTGGCTGTGTATCTATAAAAGCTTCGTCAATAATTAAAAAACCATTGTTTTTGGCGAGACGGTGTTTCCAGTCTAACAAGGTGTTGAGTGGTATGAATTGGCTGGTGGGATTATTGGGATTGACAACGACCAAAATTCGAAGGGTTTCTAATTGCTCATCGATTTCATGTTGCTTTAGTGCCACGACCTGATGACCATGGTGCTGCCAGGATGCAAAATGTTCAGCGTAACTTGGCCATAACACCCCTACTTTGCATTTAGAAAAAAACCGAGGTAAATGACTAATTGCCGCCTGGCTTCCTGGTACAGCCAGCAAAGATGAATTCCCATAATACGCTGCTGCGGCTTGTTCTAATTTACCATTGTTACTTGGAAGGCTTGCAAAAACCGACTCAGGGATTTGTGGGATTGGCCAAGACCATGGCGCAATACCCGTTGATAAATCCAACCATTGTGACTCATCCCGTCGATACTTCACACTTGCTTTACTTAAGTCTCCACCGTGTTCCAAGGGGTAATTAAGCTGATTGTCACTTCCCATATTGATTAGGCCTTTGACTTGGTTTTTGTTAAACTGCAGCGATCAAATAATTGCATTTTGCCACAACTCAAGTGAAATTACCTAAACCATGGGAAATCGTTTATCTAAAATTGTAACTAAAACCGGCGATTCGGGCACGACGGGCTTGGCCAGTGGCGAACGTGTTTCAAAAGCATCTGCGCGAATTCACGCTTTGGGTGAAATTGATGAGTTAAATAGTTGCATTGGGCTGTTATTAACACAGTCCATGGATGCCCCAGTACGTGATTATCTTATTGCATTGCAACATGACTTATTCGAATTGGGCGCCGAATTATCAATTCCTGGTGCGGAGAAAGTCAACCAGGTAATGCTTAATAGCCTCGAACAGACCACAGAAGAACTTAACCAACAATTATTACCGCTACGGGAGTTTATTTTACCTGGTGGTTCACAAGCTGCGGCTTTCTGTCACTTAGCACGCAGTGTTTGTCGACGAACCGAACGAGCATTAGTGCAACTAAACGAAGTGGACGCTCAAAATCCAAGGGCCCTAGCCTACATAAACCGATTATCCGACTATCTATTTGTACTTGCGCGCCACCTAAATAAATTCAATCAGCAAGATGATACTTTATGGTCTGGGCCAAAGCGCTCTGAATAATTTATAGCTTGACGAATAAATAAAACACGAATAAATAAGCCAGCCAAATGGCGGTTGTGATTTGTATCAGCCGAAGCGTGCGTGCAATGTCTGAGAGAACGGGTTCCCGGCCAGCACCGATCACAGGTTTATACTTTATTTGGCCATGATAAACTGCGGCGCCGCCAATACAAACGCCTAAGGCACCAGCACCTGCACTCATTACAACCCCACCATTAGGACTCGCGCATTTCGCTGCTTGCATAAACCAACAACGTAAAACTCTAAAGGAAGAGCCTTGAAAAACAAATGCCAAAGCAGTCAGGCGAGCGGGCACCCAGTTCATCACATCATCACACCGCGCTGCTGCCCAGCCAAAACACTTGAAACGTTCGGTCTTATAACCCCACATTGCATCAAGCGTGTTAATGATGCGATAGGCTACAACACCTGGTATGCCGACCA
>JAOUJM010000147.1 GCA_029883265.1 Gammaproteobacteria bacterium | reverse complement strand
CGGTAAAAACGAGCCGGTGTTTGTTATCCGCTGAGTACGCGGTTTAGAAATAAGACTATTCAAAAATGGAGTGAGCGCAACTGTTATCCGCTGAGTACGCGGTTTAGAAATCTGCATGATCAGGATATAAAGCGCAAACCAGGTTATCCGCTGAGTACGCGGTTTAGAAAGCTTTTGAATATTTTCGCAGCTCGTAAGCGTCCAAAACTCTGCCCGTTCAGGTCAATCGCCAACTTTCACCGAAGTCAATGACATAGTTGTTTTCCCGCAACAGCCTGAAGAAAAGATTGTATTTTAACGTTTGAAGGAGCCAGTGGATGGCTTAGCAATGAATTTATCGCTAGAGCGTTATCGGGATATTGTGTTCAGACAGGACAAGTCCACAATTGAAAAATACTTCCAACGATTGAACAGACGTTCAGCACAATACGATGATGATGTGAGAGCTTTTGATCGTCAGATAGAGACCGAGTCAAGTAGAAGGTTGGCTGGTTGGAAAGCTGATCTGCAAAACTTTGCCGTAAATAATTCCCAAGATCACTATTATTTTGGGATGGCTGGATTCATTGCTGCGGAGTTCTTGCCAACAGATAGGCTTGGCCTTGCGCTAGGGATTACACCGTTGCCCCCGCTAGTGAATCAGGCAAACCGGTTGATTCCGAAAGGGTTGTTTAGTCGGGTTTCGGATAAAGGTCTTTACTTAGGTGAAAGGGTCTTTGTCGGTCAGGAAGTTAGTCATTTATTTGGTCAAGCTGGAGCTGTAATCAATGGCAAGACCATTCGTACCGTTCCCACCGATGTAAGTGCAAGATTCCAAGGGATGGGCTATCTAGACCCAATGACAAATACTTTTAAATCTGCGCCAATAAATCAAACTCTAGAAGTTGATCATATTTTCCCTGTTAAAGAAATAATGCGGCTACCGCGGTTCAAAAAGTTGACTACAGAGCAGCAAATATCAATAATTCACGACCGTGTAGATATTGGAAACTTTCAACCGCTACCTAAAACATTTAACGCATCGAAAGGTTCAAAGCTTGATTGGGCGACATATCGTCAAAATGATGTAAACCCGGCATACGAGCGTGACTTGATAAATCGGCAAATTGAGATTGAAAATTCGATTCAGCGACAAATTAATTTGTTCTACAAAGCTAATAGAGGTGCTAAATAGGTGATGGAATTATCGTATCCATATATTTGTAAGATTCAATCAGAAGTGCCTAGGGAGGCTTTAACACATATAGATCAAAAAATACTTGATCGTATGGGAGGCAGCTTTTCTGAGCTGTTTCCAGAATTTAGTCGTGTCTTTGGCGGGGCAAGTAGAGCGATTGATAAACTCTGGAGTCCTCCTAAGCTGGTTCTTCAAAAAGGCTTGAGAGAGTGGGCTGCTTATATTGTTGTTCAAAGCGAAGCTGAAAATCTATTCTTTATGTTGCAACCTGAATTTATGGAAAAAGAGGGCGAGCTATTTGATGAGGATTATCAAATGCTACCTGAAAGCTGGAAAGAGTTATACCGTTGGTTCAATTCATTTTGTATTACCCAGAAAAATTATTGCCCAATGAATTGGTGGAATACTCCTTTTAGATTTTCCGCTAGACTAGATCTTGACGACTTTGAGCAAGAAGGCGGGCTTTCTAGGCAAGATACTGAGCGGTTTGTAGAATCCGTAGGCTTAAAAAGAAGCGGACTAACTTGCTTTTTATTGACCGAAAATGGTGATGCATTATTTGTAAGCGAAGAAGAGTGTGACGGGCGGGTATTTCACGTCAATACTAAAGATATGGGGATAGTAACAGAGATAAAAGACCCAAAATCATCGCTTGATCAATACCTGGAACATTATTTATCTGGTGGTAAGCCGGAGGATTATAGTTTTATTGGTTAGAGCTGGAATTCGGCTTCCTTGCTACAATCAGCGTAAGCATCCGGTTCTCAGCAGGGGCAGACTACCGTACACTAACTAGAAAACCAATTATTTGGTTATATTTATAATTTCTGCCCCCAATGTAAAAGTAAGTTTTGAAGCGTTTCCAAATCACTGTTACTTTTAGAGTCTTTGGCTGCGTGAAGTATAATAACTTTGCCGTTTTTTAATACAATGTTAGAAGCAACAATTTCCGACATGACAGTATTGCCATCCTTTGTTTCTAATTGTAATTTTCGTATTAGTGCAAACGCTATATTATTTTCGGTATTTGAAAATACGCCAAGAGGTATAACTCCAATCAAGTTTAAATTAACAGCTTCACTAACTATATCTGATAAGCTGCTGCTTGCATTTTTTAGTGTTGACTTGATTTGTGGGGATAGGTTTTGGAACATTTTATCCTGTTGACTAAAGACAGCGTCCCTAATCCCCTTGAACTCTTCGACTGTCAGGATTCTGTTCTCAAGCGATTATTGTGATTGAATTTGCACGTAAGGATTATTTGCATTCGGATCAACCTCAGGAAATAACTTAAACTCATTTTGTTCAATAAAACAAGCGAGAAGTCTATGTGTTGCTGGTGTACTAACGAGAAACAGTTTTTGAATATCCCTTGATTCTTCACATGGGTTAGCAAAACCAGGAGGAATTAGCACATCTATATTATGTGAGCCTATTTTTACTTGTAATGTTTTGGCGAATGAATTAATTGGCAATACCAAAAGAATGATCAATACAAATAAATATTGATTGATGCTATTTTTCATATCTTTTCTTTTTACTATTACTTTTCTCGTAACTGTCCGATGTTTTGTTGTTCGCTAATGTTTTTAATCATTCTCTTCAGTTGCTTGAATGAAACCATGAGTCACTTTGCCAACGATTTCGCTAAACTTAACACTACCATGGTAACGGCTATCGTTTGAATTATCTCGATTATCACCCATTAAAAAATAGTGCCCCTCGGGTATCCTGACTTTTCCTTTGTTGTTTTTGCCATTCTTGGAGTACGCAACGATGTATTTCGCTATAAAGTGTCGTTCTTCAATGTAATTAAAAGTTGTGTCTTCGTGCAGGTTTAATGTGTCTATTTCATGATTGTTTATAATAATATTTTTTCCAGATATTAGAATTTCGTCATTAGGAAATGCAATGATTCTAGACACAAAAGTGGCAAGGGTCCCTTTTTGATCTTGTCTTATATATACAACAATATCACCACGCTCAATGGCGGCTACATTTATATAAGGTTCGATTAGCACATAAGATCCTTTTGGTAAAGACGGTAACATATTATGAGAACCGACTTGAAACCATTTATTCATAGACTCATCGTATTTAACTGAATTCGATTTGGAACAATAAACGAGCTGGAATCCCTGTTTGCTTATTACTTCTTTCGTGTCTACCAAGTATCCCCAGCTACAGTTTAGAATAGGCGCAAAGGACGGTGATATTGCTGCGTACGTAGATGCATTGGCAAGCAGCAACAATGAAAGCATATTTACAAACTGTGTACTACTTTTGAAGTACGATTTATCTTTCACTGCCATTACCAACCCAGTTCCCAGGAACTAATTTATTTAACTTCTCATCCGATTCACATTCCGGTATTCGCGTCAACACATCCACCAAATACCCATACGGATTAACACCCACATTCTTGCACGACTCAACCAGTGAATAAAAAATCGCAGCGGCTCGACCACCGCGATCCGAGCCAACAAATAAATAATTTTTGCGGCCTAAAGCGATAGGCCGAATATGCTGCTCAGCTTTGCTATTGTCAGGAGTGAGATGTCCGGCATCGAGATAACGAATCAATCCATGCCAGTGATTGAGCAGGTATTGAATCGCTTTACCGAGTTGTGATTTAGGCAGTACACGATGCAACTCATAATCCGCCCAAGCCTTGATTTGTTTTAGGATCGGCTTGGCATAGCGAGACCGGTATTGTTTACGTTTTTTATCAGTCATTATTTTACAATGTGTTTCTACTTCATACAGCTTTGCGATGTAGTCTAGCATGATTTGGGCTTTTCCGGCATGCTCGGTGAGTAGCGATGCCTCAAAAAACTTCCTTCGAGCATGAGCCCAGCACGCCACAAACTTAATGTTCCCTGTTTCATGAAGCACTTTATAACCACGGTAGCCGTCAGCGTGTTTATACCCTGCGAAATCCTTGAGTTTTTCAATCGGCCATTTGGATGATCGGTTGATACTGTAGTCATAAACGACTAAAGGGGGATCTTTCAAGGGCCCACCGATGTAAACCCATAATCGTGCTTGAATGGTACGATTTCGATCGGGATCATCATTTTGCTTGGGTAGGATCGTATCATCGGTCCAAATCCTAGGGCCAGAAAGCATCTTTTCGGTCATGATGTGGTAGATAGGCTCTAACTGACTAGCTATTTTGATTAGTAGATCACTCATGGTGGAAACAGGTAAGTGAATCCCTTGTCGTTTAAATTGTTGCTCGATGCGGTTGAGCGGTAAGCTATCATCAAATTTACTCACAATGATATGCGCTAGTAGACTGGGTGTGGCATAGCTTTTAGGTAAAATGAAATTCGGTAGTGAAGGACGCTTGATGGTTTCCTCACAAGCCTTACACGCATATTTCAGTCGTGCATATTCAATGATCTCAACTTTCGCAGGAATGTATTCTAGCTTGCGGGTGATATCTTCACCGATTTGTGTCAATGGTGTTTGACAGCATTCGCATTGCTTTTCGTGGTCACCTAAGTCGATTTCAATTCGACGCTTAGGAAGATCGTCTGAAAAGGTGATGCGCTGTTGGCGCTTTCTGTGGTGAGATAGTACGGTGATTTTGTTTTGATTAAGATCATTCTCTAATGGCGATGTTTCCTGCGATAAGTTAAATAAGGGCAGTTGATCGAGAGAATGAGCTTCTGATTTAGCTGCGAATTGTCGATGGAGTAAAAGACGGTTTTGTTCTTGAAGCAGTTTGACCAGTTTCTCCAACTCATCAACACGAGCTTGTAGTTCGACAACTGTGTAACGGGAATGAACATTTTCTTGCATTCTTTGATTGTAGTGAAAACAACCATCAGATCAAGTCACGGATTCAAAGTGTAGCTCAGGTAATCGTTTGAGTTTATTAATATCGATTCCATCAAGTAATAAATCAAGTTCTTGGTGCGTTAAGGTGATGTGACTAAACGAATGTTGTTTGGGAAATTTAAAGCGGCCTTTCTCTAGCCGCTTGTAGAAAATCAATAGACCATTGCGATCCCAGATCAACAACTTAATCTTGTCACTTGCTTTGTTACGGAATACAAACAAATGACCGGACAAAGGATCTTGTTTGATGACATCAACCACCAGAGCCGCCAGACCATCGAAGCTTTTACGCATGTTCACGGGTTCAATGGCGAGATAGATCTTGCAGCCTTCGGGTAGCTTGAGCATTACAGAACTGCCAACGTCTTAATCCACGGTCGCAAACATTCGGGATCACTATTCACCGGTAACGATAGACCAATGCCATTGGGCAGGATGATTTTTACGGCAACATCTTCAACCGGTGACATGACACTGACTGCGACAAACTGAGCTGTTTGTTTTTCCAAGCGTCGTTCCCACTTGAAGAACGTTGATGGCGCTAGATCATTTTGCTCACAATAAGCTTGCTTGCTCAAACCACTTTGTCGTGAGGCCTGGATATGCTTCAACCAATATTCTGGGCTGTGACAAATTCGAGGCTTGCGTGGCTTGGTTTCCTTGGGGGTGAGGATCAGTGTGTTGTCGTTCATTTGTGGCTCCTAGTTTTTGTTGATCAGAGCCACATTAGCGGATTAGCTTATGTATGGTAAGATGCAGTTGTCCGGACGTATACTCCGACGGCAAGTTTGACCACAATAATGCCATGACCGGTGACGACCTCATTTTTTACGTCAACACCAAACTCTTCCCCTACCTGCAAGGCTTCAAGCAACGCGCCACCAGCCCGGATACCATCGAATACAAGATCGGCGAGATCTTTGGCGAGATCAAAAACAGGTTCAACAGCGGCTATTCCCTGCGCGACGCCCTGGAACACATCGATGCCTTACGCTTTCGATCACAGATAGAGAAGCATGAGCTTTCCCATATCTACGAAGCCAAAATCAAGAACATGGGAAATGCCGGTCGAAATGGTGGCGAGTATTACACCCCCCGGCCACTCATCCGCGCCATGATTCAGGTCACTAAACCACAAATTGGCGAACGCATCTATGACGGTGCCTGCGGCTCTGCCGGATTCCTATGCGAGTCCTATGATTATCTACGACACGGCGGCTTTGATGGCAAAGCAAGTAGCGAACTGACCACCAGTCAGCTCAAAACCCTGCAAAGCAAAACCTTCTACGGCAAGGAAAAGAAAAGCCTCGCTTATGTCATTGCCATCATGAACATGATCCTGCATGGCATCGAAGCACCCAACATCATTCACACCAACACCCTGGCCGAGAACCTCAGCGACATTCAGGAAAAAGACCGCTACGATGTCATCCTTGCCAATCCGCCTACTATATAGTTAGCGATACATGGACAAGTAAATAAGCAATAACTTCAATTGGTTATATTATCTGAAGTGTTCATAATAATTATCATTGCTATGGACATCTTAACCGGTTGATGTCCATAATTTGCGTCAAGGTTGAAAGTCTAGAAAAAAGCGTACGAGAAGCATTTTACATATTTAGAGAGCTATCTCGTCTTCTATAGAAGTCGCAATTAGAATTCGATAAAGGATAAAATCGAAAACCTCACTCTCGCTACTATTTGGAAAAGTGTATTGTTGAATAGTTGATCAAGTATCTAAGGTCTCTATCTAAGGGAAAAATGCATTTTCGAGTAACGGTTTGAGCTATCTTCAGATTGCATTTCATTTCTTACTAAGGACTCAATTATTAATTTTATTTTGTTACCGCTAATGCCGGATAATTCGTCCGTAGTGATTACCTTGGAGAATTCGCCTTGGCCTTCATAAAGCTTTCGCCTCTGATCCCAACCACGCATATAGGATTTGCTAGTTACTCTACCAAGGTGCTCCCAGTAGACCGTGCGTCCATCGTCAAAATGCAGTACGAAGTCGGGATGAATGTTGAAATCATAGTGCTCTAACTCATAAACCTCTTCATAATTGAAACCGAAGTTTCCGTATGTTTGTTGAGCGGTATTTAGTTCCTGGTAAATAATAAACTCGACTCTTGATTTAACGTTGACACCCTCTGCAGGAGTGTATGCATATTCATCAGATTCAGTCTTTAGTAAACTGGTTCGTCTTGTTAAGATTGCGCTATTCTTGCGAATCGATGACAAATAACTTTGAATGGAGTACTCATGGTTTGGTTTGTGAATAAATATAGTAACTTTATTTTTAGTTCGAGTTAATGCTGTATATAACAGCTCCTTGCCGATAAATTTACTTTTTTCCGGAAGAACACAAAAAACGTGATTAAATCCACTGCCTTGCGATTTATGTACTGTTATAGCATACGCTAGTTCTAGAGCATCTTTGTTTCGTAGCTCTCTAAAACCAATAGCCTTATCCTTCTCTAGAAAGAACACTTTATTGTTTGCGACTATTCCCCCTAAAGATCCATTAGATACAAATAATTCGTTGTCTCTGTATTCATTGACGGTATGCATAACTTTGTCAAGTGGCTTGAAAGCTACATCGCCACCACTAGGAAGATATTCGATCTCCTTGCGGAGATCTTCTTGAAAATGCAGATTCAACCCGGATACACCGCTAAATCCTGACTTTTTCGGTGAAAGTATTTGAAATTTTTCTAAACCAATTGGAGGTGTCTTTGACTTGTCTCGAATGCCTAGAAACTCAGGCAAGGTTATCGCATTTCCTTCGTCATTTACAAGCAGATGTTCAAGTTCTGAATCAATCTTATTGTATAGATCAACTTTGTTGCTCCAATGTCTTATGCTGATGCCTCCATCGCAAATTTCACCTTCACGATCTGTTGCCGATAGGGGTTCTTCGGGTAGTTTGTTTTCATCAGAAAATACTCGGGTAAAATCAATAAAACTATTGGGTAATTCTGCTCTACAATTGGACTCTAGATAAATGAAGCATTTATCGCTAATGCTTTTCTCTGACTTTACGTAACTAACAATATCAGAAAACGGTTTGCCAAATCCAATAGGGGGTAATTGGTTTTCGTCACCAACCAATATCAATCGTTTAAAGTGATTACTGCTGGTGTTAGCCGCATGGAGTATTTCGGCTAATTTTGGTAAGTCTGTCATTGAAGCTTCATCAATAATTAAGTTGTGAACGACTCGTGTAGTACCTTTTTCTGCCTCAATTCGTATTTCTGTTAAAAACTTATCTATTGTTTGCGCGTTTATACCTTTAAAATCTTCATCGTTATTTATTAAGCGAAGTGCAGCTTTTCCAGTTAATGTCAATATAAGACTCACTTCACTTCGCCGATTAAAGTAGCTTATAGATTTTAGCAGCTCTCGAGATTTTCCGGAGCCAGGTGAACCTGTTAGTATGGTTATAGGTTGGTTTACTATTTTATTGTACAAATCAGTTCTTTCCTGAATAAATAGATCAGGATCAAAGCTTTCGCCAATTTGTACGGATAGCTTTTTAACAGACTCATGAATGTCTTTAGTTAAACTATCTGAAGAAAGCTCATAGGGATGTTTTTTAAGTAAATGTTTGATGGTTTCTTCTACAAATAATTCTGCGTCATATAGTTCTTTAAGATAATATATTGTCGATTCCGCATTCTTCTTAATGACAATCTTATCTTTAAAGTGTTGCTCAGTTTCTTCAGAGGGGGAAGCCAGGCTCTCGCTAATTTTGTATTCCGATTTAATCTTGTAAAACAAAGGATAACTTTCTATCTGTTTGTCGATCGTTTCCGTTTCGAGAAAGCAATCACCCTTGTTTTCTCGCTGTTGTAAAATGTCTAGTACCACTGAGCGTAGGCGTCGTTTGTCATAAGTTTTCCATGTGTGAAGTTCTTTTATTTTCTTTATATACTTTATATGAGGAAACAGAGCGATATCGATCTTGAAAAGATCAATAGAGCCATCAATTTTCTCACCAGATAGATTGTCCTCTAATAACTCATCAGGTTCGTAGTCTTCAAAAAGTAGATAAGGGTTTTGACAAATATCAAATAGATTCTTGCTATTAAGAATTGTAGAAAATTGGTTTTCTGTTAGATTCAATGATGCAAGTTGTAGCAAGCAAAAAGCATTAATAGATGAAGTGTCTAGATATTCGCTGACTTCTTCAAGCAGTTCATTGATGTCATCGCTATCTGATTCTTGGTTTTCTATGAACGTTAAAAGCAATGTGTAACTTGCTTTGTCAGAAAGATCGATGTTATCAATAAGCCGAGATACCTGATCAAAATAGTTATGCTTGATTTCAGGTATAGCAAATAATAAATTCTTAAGGCCCGGAAAATAGCCTCGCTTATTCCATGCGTGTTCAAGGAGTAAATCGACTTTCTCCAGTGCTTCTTCAGAATCATAGTCTGAGAGGAAAGCATGCTCGCGAACCTTAAACAAACTTCGCCTTAATTTCATTAGTAGGTATATCGCCTGGTCATCATCGACCTGCCTGGCGACATAGGTGAATCCGTCTCGCAATTCAGGTTCTTGAATAGTGACAGCAATTTCCTGCAAATATTCCTCGCCAACTCCACCCGGTTGGTCCATCAATTCTAGGTATTCATGATAAGGAATTCGTACGCCGGTATCTTCAAAATCCATAGTATATCGAAGAGCCCAGTTAAGGTCCGGGAAATTGGGTTGATTAAGCTTGCCAGCAGTCTTTGCAAGCTGCTCCTTGTTGATATTAAACCATTCCATATTGCCCTTTTCTTTTAGTAGGGCGCAGCCAGCAACCAGGTATTCCATATTTTCCCCCGAGACGGGGTTGCTATATTTGCAATAGAGGAATACAAGACTCTTGTATGGTTCTGCGTGCTTCTGAAATATTTTTATTCGATTTTCGAATATTTCTTTGGGATAGTAGTTGCCATATTGAGTCCTTTCGGCTTTATTTTTTACAAATGCTAGCTTAAATGGCCAGGAAATGACTGAATATGGCGTAATAGGTTGAGGAATGTGTGGAAAATCTGACGCTACGGGATTATCGTGATCAAACTCTAACGTTTCTTGGCCAAAGGCATTGATAGACCAAAAACAAGGGGGTTGATATCCCCCGAGTTCTTGCTTGTCTGGTGGGAAACCAGCACAGTTACAGTGACACTCCTTCTCAAGGTTGCGACGTTTCCTTATTCTATCCGACAATAGAGAATGTTCGCCGACACAATAAACATTATCTTGGGGTTTTTTGCAAATTCGCCCGTTCCACCTGTTGTCATGCCAAGCAAGGCGCAAGACTAAATGCTTAACATCACAATCCAGGATGGCTTCAGTTGCAGCTTTGGAAAGAGTCTTCGATGAACCGTACGCGGATCCAGAATTAGGTTCCTTTATTTGAATATAAATTTTATGTAGCCATTGAAGTTGCCGTTCCGATAGATCTGAAAGCTTTCTGGACTTTTTAACGATATCGTATACGAACTTCCTATCCCTACCAGAAATGATTTTGTTCTGCGTAAACGACCCAATTTCCTTTGGGTCTAATTTTGATGCCCATTCTTTTAGTTCCTGGAAAGAAAATTTCATTGGCTAGTTCTCGATAGATCTGGTGACTATAGCTAGAATCATAAAAATTCCCTTTTGGTGGCTCACTATGCTTTGTCTGAACCAGTAACTTAAGACCAAAAATTATCACCCTCATACTCTTATAATGCTGTGGTAGCGCATAAAGAGTCTTGAGGAATTATTCGTGTTAGGAACAGGACGTAATACTCATTTGTACCCACTATTAAATTGTGCTTGTAACTGATCATCCCCGCCACTTTCGGACACCCGGTTAAGGAGTTATTATAACCTTAATTGGAGGAAACCATGTCAGAACAGAAAGCTAAACGAGTGAATCGCCAACATACGGAAAGCTATCGACGTGAAGCGTTGGCCTTATCGGAACGCATTGGTGTTGCCAAAGCGGCGCGGCAGTTGGGTTTAGCGGAGTCATTGATTTATACCTGGTGTAAGAAGTACACCGCCATCACCGACGCTCAAAGCGACGATCTCGCTAAAGAAAACCAACACCTGAGACGCTTACTCGCGCAAAAAGAAGAGGAGCTTGCCATTGTAAAAAAGGCGGCAACATACTTCGCGAAGGAACTCAAGTGAAGTATGGATTTATAAAATCACACTCATCAGAATTTTCGGTATGCATGATGAGTCGAGTCTTAGATGTTTCGACCAGCGGTTATTATAACTGGAAGAAGCGAATTCCTTGTCATCGCACCGTAAAGCGTCAGGCGCGGGATCAACTGATCCACGCAGCGTTTGAACAGAGCAAACAGCGTAGCGGTTCACCGAACGTCTGGCGCGACTTAGTGGATGCGGGTCATGAGTGCAATATAAAAACTGTAGCAACCAGTATGCAGCGTCAAGGTTTGCGGGCTAAAGCGGCGCGTAAATTCAAAGTCACCACACAGTCGACTCATAACCTACCGGTTGCGCCCAACTTATTGAAACAAAATTTCACCGCCAACACCATCAACGAAAAATGGGTGGGTGACATCACGTATTTGTGGACAAACGAGGGCTGGCTTTACCTGGCGACGATCATAGACTTGTATTCACGTGCGGTGATTGGCTGGTCCTTATCGACCCGGATCAATGCCACACTGGTTTGTGATGCCTTAACCATGGCCTTATGGCGCCGTAATTTTCCAACGCAGGTCATTGTACATAGCGATCGTGGCAGCCAATATTGTTCCAAAGATTACCGCCAGTTGCTTAAGGATCATGAGTTAATTTGTAGCATGAATGCCAAAGGATGTTGCTATGAGCGCGCAGC
>JAOUJM010000146.1 GCA_029883265.1 Gammaproteobacteria bacterium | reverse complement strand
GGCATGCGTAAAACATGACTGATAATCATGCGCATCATGCCCGCATGTCCAACGACCAACACATGTTCATATTGGTTTTGACTAATCACCTCCGTCCAAGCGGATACAATTCTGCTTTGAAAATCCAATAAAGCTTCTGCTCCTGGTGGACGGTTATTCAAGGGATCACTCCAAAAACGAAATAAAGTTTCTTCATCCTCTGCTTGTAATTGAGCAGCGGTTTTGCCTTCCCATTCTCCAAAACCAATTTCGCGAAATTCGGCATGCAGACTTAACGGTAGGTTTAAGTGGGTTGCAACTTCGTTGGCAAACTCAGCACAACGACTTAAATCAGAACTATAAATCGCATCCCAAGGCTGATGCCCCTCAATCGCCTGTCGCATTTGCCGCCAGCCTTTATCACTTAAGGGGTCATCCAATTGGCCACGATATTTCTTACCTCCAACAGGCTCACCATGGCGAATTAAGTCAACAATCATTTGAATACTCTCTGCATGAATCGGCTGATGATTGTACTCTATTTTTTAGCCGGATGCAGGTTTCTTGGGTAATCGCCAGGGCGGATTTTTGCGATTGTCACCCGCAGAATATAAGCATAAACGATTGCCTGCTGGGTCACGTAAATACGCTTCGCGCCATAACCAAGCTTGCACTACGGGTTCTTGCTCAAACGCCACACCTAGGCTTTTAAGCTTAGTAACGGTTTCATCCAACTGCTGGCACTCGAAATAAACAATCATTTCATTTTCTGGATACAATGTTTTGACTGCATGAATTGAAAAACTTGTATCTCCTTCAGGACATATAAATCGAGCATAGCCATCGTCAGCAACAATTTGCTCAAAGCCCATCGTTTTATAGAACCGTACCGAACTTTCTACATCGATCGCAGGTAACGTAATTTGATTAAGATTCATAACAATCCTGGTGTTTCTGTTTTAGAAAGGCTCTGTTTAAAAGTTATGGCCAACATAATTGAAAAGTCGCGTCATCTCTAGCAATGATTGTAAACCCGTGTTTTTTATAAAATCCAATCACTGGGTTGACCTTAATCACACTTAGTTTAATCGATTGTTGTTGCTGTTTAGCCTGTTGTTTTAATTCTTCCATGACAAAGGAACCAATGCCCTTGCGTTGCCATGCTGGCTCTACCAATAACATTTCAAGCCAAATATGATCATTTTTTTGTTTCACTAAATAGACGGCCACGTTTTGTTGCTGAACACTAATAATTTTAAACAAACTCGGATGTAAAGGACCTAAAAAATACTGCTTTTGAACGACCTCATCCCAACCCCAGGTTGATTCAATATACGATTTTAAACAGCGCTGGTATAAATCAAAAAGCCATGTTTCATCCGCTTCTGTTGCTTGTGTCATTGTCATTTGATTCATTCTGCAAACGTCTACGCACCCAATAAAGGAAGATGTTTAATTTTATGATAGTTAAGTGCCATTTTAATACATTGTTTGATTTCGTTTTCTGGTATCGTTTGATCAAGTTGGAAAATGATTGCACGTTTGCCATCAAAATGAAAAACATTGGTGTAAATTTCTCTAAACGTTTCTATGAGGTTCGTTTGACAATGAAAATAGAGTGCAACTTGATCGATTTGTTTTGATTTCCAATCCATGCGTAGCGTGCTTCCGTTCTTACATAAATAACTTGGCTCACCCCATTTCAAGGTTTCTTGTATGGGACCTAATTCTGAATTTTCAGCCACCGTATCAAAAACAAGAGACCGTAAATAAAGCATTTTTTCACGAACCCCATCGGGATATTGCAAAAATTTCTGTTTAACCTCTTCTTGCTCAAAAATCAAATCCATTCTATAGCCTATACTTTTAGTTCACAACTGAGTCAATTGCATTTGATCACGTTTAGCTAGTTTCTCCACAACCAAATCATACGAATTCTGAATCATATCGGGCAATAATGATATAGGACAATTCTGATCGAGGAAAATTGTTATCCAATGTCGTTTATTCATAGAATAACCCGGTTGTATAGACTCAAACTGCGACGTTAAAATTTCAACATCTGCGGGATGCGCTTTTAAGGTGATGCGTGTCGTTATATTATTCGCCGAGATTAATGCAAACATTTTCCCCATTACTTTAAACACTCTCACATCCGGCCCAAAGGGGTAGTCGAGTTTGGCCGCTGGCAATTTTGTGATAATTGTTTCTAGCTGGGCTGCGTTCATGTACACCTTATCTTCTTAAACAAACAAATCCAGATCATGCCATGCCTGTTTTAATTTCGCCTCATACTCAGCATTTGATTCAGTCGTATCCGGTGCTTGAATTAAATTACAACACAGCACAGGTATTTGTGCTTGTCCAATATTAACAATCAAAGCTTCAGCCGCATATTCGTCTAGACCAGCACCCCAATAAAGTGAGTCGATTTCCTGGTGTGTTAACGAATAAACCATACCAACCGCTTGATCACCGGGCGAACGTAATAAGGTGGCCTTGTTGCCAATACGTAATACAAAATCCTTGACCACGGCTTTTCGTGGATGGCGAGGTTCTACATTTTTTTGCCTAAGTATGTCAGGGTCCATGTACAAGCCATAAAAAAATACATCATGTAATCGTTTAGCTGAATTATCGGTCATGCGTTAGATTCTTTTCTATGTTAGTTAATCAGTGCTTTGCAAAATATTATCTTTGAGTTTCTGAAAATCTAATTCAGATTTTAATAAAGAAAAACATTTTAAATCATGATATAGGTTTTTCCAGTAACCACTTTGACGCCGGGTGCCTTCCTAATGGAATCCTAATTTTGTTAATACATTTTCAGATGCAATATTGCCCGGCATGGTATCAGCTTGAATACGATTCAATTGACCAAACGGTATTTCATATTGATAAGCCATTTGAATCACATTCGCTAATACTTCATGCATAAATCCCTGCCCACAGTATTCGGGAATTAAATCATAACCAATCACAGCCCAATGACTATGCTGATTCCCGGTTTTAAAGTCGCAAGTACCGATGCTTTGACTTAGGGTTTGAAAAAAATATTTCCCAGCGAATTCCGCTGGCCTCATTAAAACGTTGTTGAAAATTTTTAATTAACTTTTTGGCTTGTTCTAGCCTATTATATTGCTCCAATTTATTATATTAGACCAGCAATTCGTCTGCAAATAGCTGCAAGATATCATGACTATGCGACTCATTGAGTTGCTTGAGTTCTAAGCGCGGGGTTTTTATTGTCGGGAATTCCATTTTCCATTATTCCTATGTTAAATTTGCTAAGCGATAGAAAAACTTAGCGTTTCACCTTAGATTATTTTACTACCTTGATGGAAAATCATTTTCCATTCATTGTTAACACAGCGCCATAGAGAGCTACGCATCGATCCGTGTGATTGTGCTGAATCGATTTGAATTTTTTTTGCATGATAAATCGCCAATACTATATCACTAGTTAGCTGACGAATACGAAACTGGCTTAACTGCCAGCGAGTATCTAATTCATGATTAAGCAACCAATCTAATACGGCATCCCGGGAATTGAGCTTCCCATTACTGCCTAACTCCTCAAACTCCGGCGCCAATAATTGATTGATTCGATCACGATTCTTACGCACCTCTGGTAGAAGTAATCTTTCTTCCAGTTGAAAAATGGTCTTTTCTAATTCACTCATAACAATCTACTGGTATCTCATCGAATGATTAAATCATAACATAGCTTAGGCTTGTTCCCATTCATCGGGTGTTTTAATCATTATCATTTGTGACCATTAAGTCAAATGTTTGTTTGGTTAAACATTGACCGTTAATCATGATTTCCAGTAAATTTTCACCTGAATAATACTTACGTGTCGTGATTTTTCTTATGCTTTGGCCTTTACTCAGTTCAATTTTTGAATTGGCAGCCAATTTGACTTCACGCCACTTAAATACTTTTTTTGAACTTGAACCATTGGCTTTACGAAAATGAATAATAAAATCGATAATGAGTGCTTGAGTTTGTTTTGCTTGAGAATCAATTTGCAAATTAAACTGCAACACATCGCCTAAGTTGATCGTTGGCGTCAAGATCTCTAAACGGGCTTTTAGTTTTGGTGCTTGATAGCCAAAAACTGAAAATATTTGTTGATCGCCTGCTTTTATTAATGTTCGACAAGCGTGACGGATTAGTTTTTGACGTTCGTTACTGGCATCTTGCAACCACGTTCTAGCAAGTTTGATAATTCGTTGGGGATGGTCTTTGGCTATATCATTTAAATTATTAGCAACCGATCGGCGCACATATTCTTGTTTGTCATCTTTTAATTTTTCCAGTATGTCAATCACCGGCTCTGGATTGTCAATAAAACACTTTAAATGATTACCCCAAGGCAGGCGCGGTCGACAGCCTTCTGAGGCTAAACGACGAACGTGGTGATCATGATCCTTGGTCCATGAATGCAGTGTTTCCAGCGTTTTATTGGGTTGTTGAAGTATGAATTCCCTGATCGCAAATTCAGATGTCGATCGCTTTGTCATTTCTTTTAAGGATTCCATCGATAAGTCAAAATGCGCTTGCCCATGTTTCGCCACATAGTTGGTCAACGCAATCACTGGCCAACCTGAAATTGAATTACTATTGGCGGTTGTCGCTGAAATTTTCTCATCTAAGGGAGGTGCCAAACTCGCCAGCATAATTTCACAACTATGCGCAAATGCCTGTGGTAAATAGTGACTCATGGTGTCTGTCAGCCGGTCAGTGCGTGCTTTCAGTTCCAATTGCTCTAGGTTTCGACTGGCATCGCTGATAAAACCCTGGGTATCAAATGTTGACCAATTTTTTTTAAAACAATTGGCCATGGTTTTAATGACGGATGGATTAATAAAATTTTTAAATGGTTCGGCCATAGTCCTGCTTAACGCTAGTGTCTTAATTGGTTTGATTTAGCTATTGATTGCCTATCTATGCTGCCTTGCTACAGACATAAAACCAATGTCTTAAATCATTATTGAATAGGAACAACTAATACATCAAGTATTCTTGCATATTTAAGCGAATATGCCATGTAAATACCAACACGGTTTGGGTTTGCTGGTATGAAAAATCCATAAACATTCGCCTTTGGGGTTATGAGCAATATAATAATCCCGTCGCACATCATAACCATCCCACCAACCGGTTTCAATGCGCTCTGGGCCACGCCTAAGTTGTAAGCGCCCACGATATACCGGCAGACCTTGCTGCATTTGTAATATTTTTGGCGTCGGCAATAACCATAGAGGCCGCACTAAGATAGGTGCTTGCACGGCGGTTTTTTCGCCGATACGACAAAAACGACTGGCGCGTTCCGGCCGATGGTCAGCCCACACGCTTAAGCCCTGAACCGCTTCTTGACCGAGTCGATTTTGTAAACGCTCAAGTAATAAGTTGGCGTCATCGCTTGTTGATTGTTTTTGCCAAAAATCCTCACTTTGCTCATCAAAAGGCTGGATCTGTCGCACTCGCAAACTCACACTGGTATAAGCCGCCTTGAGCTGCAGATTTTGCAGACGCTCTTGTAGTAATTGTTGCAGGTGTTGCACACTACGAGTGATGCCAATAGTGCGCAAAACAAATTGTGTATCCGCTTGGTTCTGATGTTGTAAACGCCAATAAAATTGCTGCGCTCCTGCGCCATGACTGCGTAAAAAACCTTCCAATGAAACCAATAAACGTCGACCAACGAATAATAAAGTGTCGGTATTATCGGTCTCACTCACCAGATCAAAGCTTTGTTTGAAATATTTGGGTAATTCAAAGGTTTCACGAGGATCGGCTTGTTCACCTAATATCCGATCAAGATAATTGATGGTTGCTGCCCCGAGGCGTTTAATTAAACCGCCTCGCGGCAAACGTAAAATATCCGCCAGCGTTTTCGCTCCATATCCCTGCAATTGTTTGTGCGCTTCGGGCGTCAATTCCAATGCAGCCAACGGTAACCGGCTCATATAATTTTTCATCTCATCCTTGTCGCTTAACCAATACTGTTGTTGCCAACGCGCCAGCAAATAAGCTGCTAAGGGGGTGGGTGCAACCGCCGACTGCAATTGATAACCTAAGGCGTTAATACTTTTCTTTAGCTTTTGCCAAAAAACTTTTTCTCCACCGAATAAACGCAAACTGCCTTCGATTTCTAAAATAATCGCTTGGCTTCCCTGCAAACTCACCCAGGAAGAATATTGATACGCACACGCCGCGATATGATGCAGCGTTTCCAGCTCTCGATCCAGGTCACGTTCAAAACTGTGTAAAGAATCGACCAAAGCTTGCGCAGCCGATAACCCCATGCCCGGCGTCACGCCCTGCTGCAAGGCTTGTTCACTGGCGAGATGCACCCATGGCTGGCCTCGCTGCAAGCTGGTAACCACACTGGCTTGCGATGAATCGATTTGCCCACGGGTAAATATTTCGAGTGGCAAAAAAGGAAAATATAAACTTAAACACAAGGCCATGATTTTTTATGTAGTTGAGGTTGATTTTATTGCGCTATGCATTAAACATGCGAGCACAAACCTAAAACAAACACCCTGATTAAACACTTCTCGTGTCATATGGATGATTGACGGATTGTTTAATTTCTGAAAAAACCAGGTTCAATCTGACATGAGCGGCCTGCAAACAATAACAACGCTAGCAAGAATGGAACAAGCTCGTTAGCAATTATTCGAGACTTCAATTATTTTGTGTCCCTGCTGATTAAATTGCTATTCAATCTCAATTGCCGATGAGCCACTGCTATTTCTAAAAGAAAAATCAGTTTCTTTTACCAATAAAAGTTGGCGAGTAAAATATCTAGCTTTCGTAAATATTCTTTAGCCACGTCTTGCTCGTATGTCAAAACTCGTAAATATCATTCGATAAAACACTCACTACAACACGTATAACAACTCACTTGGCACCTCAATGTGCAGCGGCCTTGCATGGCATTTATTATTATTTCCTGACTATGCCTAGCCTGTTTTAACAGACATCCATGTCCGTATTTGTTATTTGATTGATAAGTTATGCTTCCGTATCGCCAGTGATCACCCAAAAAAGCTTTACCGCTCCGACTCAAGTCGTATCACTTATGCTTAGATACCTACAGATACGCCAAATAATGGCAAACCACGACGAGGTATATTATCTCACTCTATTTTCTTTTGTTTTAACGCAACCAACATCAAAACTACTTACTTAAAGCGCTTGAGCAATAAATCGATCGGTCAGCAGCATTAATCATTATGTGCTATTACAATAAACGACTAATCTCAGTTCATTAACCGAGCTTAAGCATCAAATTGTTTATTATCCAAGTGAATCGGACCCGTCGGCCAAGCGCCGCGGCGTTTAATAATATCCAGTTGCAATTCTTCTTGTGTGCCATGTAATTGCACTCGAACAACGGCAGGTGAAGCCTGCTCTGCGCTCCAACTGGGGCGAAACAACAACCCCAAACTACCACCCTCTTTCGCTGCCAGTTGCAAGCGACGCAATTGTCGGTCTTTAATATTTTGCACCCACATGAGCACGGCGCCACAGGTACCGGAACGCAAGGCTTGTTCGGCGGCCCATAACATATCGTCGTGGGCTTTGGCGTGAACCACTAATATTTTGGACACATCCACGCCATGAGCAGCAAGTGCAGGTGCATAAGGTACATACGGCGGCGCTACCCAGGTCAACCAACGCCCTTCATGACTAAGTTGAGCCAAAGCCGCCATTACTAAACGCAATTCGCCAATACCTTCCTGACTACACAAAATTTCGGTAATCGCGCCTTGAGGCCAGCCTCCACCAGGCAAAGCAGCATCCAAATTAGCGTACTGTGACGCGACGCTCGGCTGCGTGCTTTTATCTTGTTCTTGTGCCCGCCACACACCAGCGGCATTAAACTGAGATTGAAATTTATGCACCTTATTCATTACAAACCTCCTAGGCGCAATACACCAACGGCTACGCCTTCAATACTCAAAGCACGTGTGCTTAAGTCAACTTCAATAATCGAAAAATCCGGGTTCTCTGGATGCAAATAAACCGTGTTGGCTTTTTTCTCATAGCGTTTGACCGTAACTTCATCTTCAAGCCGCGCTACGACAATTTGGCCATTACGTATACGTTTGGTTTTATGCACAGCGAGTAAATCGCCATCAAAAATACCGGCATCACGCATACTCATTCCTTGTACGCGCAATAAATAATCAGCCGTAGGCTTAAAAATATCGGCAGTCATGGGATACCAGTCGTCGATATGCTCCTCGGCATAAATCGGACTACCGGCTGCAACCCGACCTATTAGTGGAAGTCCCCAATCGTCTTCAGTGGCCACTACTCGAATACCGCGTGAAGCACCCGGCAACATTTCGATGGCGCCTTTGCGTGCGAGTGCGCGCAAATGATCTTCGGCGGCATTGGGTGAGCGAAACCCCAACTCGTTCGCCATTTCTGCGCGAGTGGGAGGGACCCCATGCTCCTCGATATAATTCTTAATCATTTCAAGCACTTCCATTTGACGATCTGTTAATTGTTGCATAAACCCTCCTGACTCTTTATACAGCACTGTATAAGAATACAGTATAGATTCAAATATGGCAAATACCAGCGCAAAAAATTTTTACTAAGATCGATTCCATATCAAGTCTTGGGTAGTAGCGTCGATACCGTTATATGCTTAAAATCGCTTATAAAACCTTAGGTTATACAATAATTACCATTGTTTTTGGTGGCTCACTTTGGCTGTTGCCTACACTAGTGATGGCTAATGAACGCTTTGTTAATATTGGTGTATTGGCATTTCGTGGCAAAGCACAAGCCATCGAACGCTGGACACCAACAGCTGAATATTTACAACAACATATCCCTGGTTATCATTTCAATATCATTCCATTGAGCAATAATAATGTCTCATTGTCAGTGAAATCCAAGCATATTCATTTCTTACTGACCAATCCCGCTTCCTATGCAAGCCTAGAAAATGAATATCGCATAACACGAATTCTAACCCTAAAAAACAAGCGCTTAAGCCAGGGCTACACACGTTTTGGCGCAGTGATTTTTACCCGCAAATCAAATAGTCACATACAAAATTTTGAAGATTTGCAAGGTAAACACTTTATGGCAGTACATCCCAACGCGTTCGGCGGCTGGTGGATGGCGCAATTCGAGCTATTGCAACACGGCGTTAACAAAGACGATTTTTCCCAATTGAGTTTTGTCGGTTTTCCTCAGGATCAAATCGTAACTGCTGTGCTAAAAGGTGAAGCTGATGCGGGCACGGTACGCACCCATGTGTTGGAAAATATGTCAAATAACGGATTAATCGATTTGAATCAAATTCGAATATTAAATACTCAGACTCACCCCGGATTTCCATTTTTATTAAGCACAAAACTCTATCCAGAATGGCCACTCGCCACTTTGGAACACACACCAGATGATTTGGCGCAACAAGTAGCTATTGCGCTATTACAATTGCCGGCCACTCATCCCGCCGCTGTTCAGGGACGTTATCATGGTTGGACCGTGCCACTGGATTATGGACCTGTACATGCACTCATGCGACAACTGAATGTGGGTCCCTATAGCGAACACTCAATGTCCTGGACGACTATATTTCATTTTTACCGTTGGCGAATTGCGCTAATATCCGTAGCTTGTCTTTTATTCATACTGACATTTTTCTACTTAGTTCGTTTAAATCAAAATTTGAAACATTCACAAACTGAATTAAAACGTGAAGTCGCCACGCGCAAACAGGCAGAAGAAAAAGCGCAATATCATGCTGAACGAATTAAAGCCTTATATCAGGCAGCGACCACACCAGGAATTGATTATGAAGAACAACTCAAAGTCGTATTACAAACCGGTTGTGCGCTATTTCAATCAGAGCTTGGAAAAATTGCGCGTATCGATGGCACGCAGCATACGCACACAATTGTGCTTGCACACACCGACGTGGATCATCCAATTGTTATATTTGCCCCGACACCATTGTCATTGACGTTTTGCGAAAAAGCCTATTATGAAAATCAACCTTTGGCGATCAATCACATTGGTGAATCTGAATATGCAATCACAGAGAAATACCATCAAAGCGGAATCGAGTCGTATATTGGTGCACCGATTATGCAAAATGAAAAAATATACGGCACAATTAGTTTTAGCAGTCGCACCCCAAGAAGCAGTTCATTCACACCGGAAGATTTACAATTAGTACGATTAATGGGGCGTTGGGTGGGCGTCATGATAGAACAGCATCTAGCCAAGCAGGAAATCACCGCCGCCAAAGACAGTGCGATTGCCGCCAACTATGCAAAAACAGCTTTCCTTGCCAATATGAGTCATGAACTTCGCACACCCTTGAATGCCATTATAGGGCTTAGCGATTTATTATTAATTGACGCACAAGAAAATCAAGATCAACAAGCCATTCAATATTTAGAAGATATTAGCATGTCCGGTGATCACTTATTGGGTTTGATAAATGCGGTTCTGGATTTCTCAAAAATTGAAACCGGGAAAATGGAAACCAATTTATCAAAAATCAATATTAGTCAATTCGCTAACACAATCTATGCAGCACTCCATCATCTAGTGGAAAAAAATAACAATCAATTTGAATACTATATTTACACTGAAGACCGACGAAATTTTGTTAGTGATGAAGGAAAAATACGCCAATGCGTGATTAATCTTATCGGTAACGCGGCTAAATTCACACATGATGGTCAAGTGAAACTGGAAATTGATCGAAAAACAATTGCCAATATTGACTTTTTAATCATAACGGTAAGTGACACTGGCATTGGCATTAGTAATGACAAATTGCAAAAAATATTTGAAGTCTTCAACCAAGGCGATGCCAACACCGCGCAAGAATATGGCGGCAGCGGCTTAGGTCTAGCCATTACCGAAAAATACTGCAAAATGTTAGGCGGTCATATTATTGCGGATAGTGAACCAGGCGAAGGTGCAAGTTTCACTATGCGTTTGCCAAACTTAATAAATCAATTAAATGAAACCAACTCAGATGATAGTGAGGTTGCATAAATAAAAGATGCTCTAAAATAAGCAATAGAACTAAAAATAAAGCCTATTGTTCAGAATAAACAGATGTCGCAAACAATTCGCTAATTTTAATCTAATTCTATACTGCTTTCACTACCCGGCCTTACATCAAGCAACATATGGGTTCCATCTGGGCTTCCATCACTCACCCAGGGTTCACGTCCAAAAGAATCCGTAAATGCATTGAAAAATAGTTTGTTGTTTATTAGCTCAAGCTGTTGTGGCTGTGCCGCTTGTTGCGTACAAATGATTTCCACAAGCAAGCTGGCCTGGAAATTAGAACTAATTTTCCAAATTTGTGAATCCCGTGCCGGATCGTTATTGTCTGCAAATAAAGTCACATAAGCGTTATTATCATTGCGCACATATTCCTTGATTCGACTTGAAATAGGCAAACCGGTAATGGCTTGGTGGTTCACACCATCAAATTGAAATAGTTGCCATTGGTAATTCGCTTCTTCGTCATCAGTTTCTTCGATATAAAAAGTGATGCCATCGAAGGATCGATAACTAACAAAGCTGATATATTTGTTCTCTACGGTTTTAACTATTGTAGTGCCATCCTGACTACCATCGGTTTGAACAATAGACGATTCAAACCGAGTCGACGAACCCGGCGATTGTCGTGTCTCACTAAAAAATAATTTTCCATCAAGCGCCAGGTAGTCATAATAATCCGGAGGTATGTTGATACTAATGGGTGTTAACCCACCGTCTTCCACCAACACAGGCGTATCATTATCATCGATGAACAAAATCAAATTCTCCCCCGCCACATGCGCGTGCAAGTCATATACTCGATTAATACCGGTTATGTCCGACAAT
>JAOUJM010000010.1 GCA_029883265.1 Gammaproteobacteria bacterium | reverse complement strand
TTAAACGAAACCAATTTAAGCATTACTGAAATTGCTTTTGTCGTTGGTTACAATGAGTCATCGCATTTTTCGCGGGTATTTAGTCGTCAAGTTGGTGCTTCACCTCTACAGTTTCGTCAAAAAAATAATTTGCAAATTATTTCACAAAAACACAATTGCGCAAAATAGGCTTATGTATTGCGCAAAATAAGACAAGCACACAAACGCTTGTTAGACCACACTAATCACTCCTATAAACAAATTAACGAGGAAATAAGCTATGAAAAAATTTAAAATTAATTTACTACTTGCATTATTGCTAAGTGGTGTGATGCAGGCCAGTTTTGCCGCCGATGGGAAGAACTACCCGGGTTCTCAATGTGTTCGCTGGTCTGGTAGCACCGCTATTACTTACAGCGCTAGTGAAATGCAAAACAATTCCACAACTACTGATTTGAATGTGGATTGTGTTGCAACCAAAGATATTATTGGCGGCAAGGTCGATGCGCATTGGGTACGTATGCGTGATCAAAATGGAAATTCAGGAAAAGATGTCTCGTGTCGTTTATGGTCCGTTTACGGTCGCACAGATGCTGCTGGTATGTGGGGATGGTCCGGTCCTTTGTTAAAAACTGTTGGTAGTAGCCCATACGTACAACACAAGTCGACCAGTAGTGATGTAAGCTCTAACACTGTTTCGCATTACTATTTCAGCTGTGTAATACCACCGCGTAATAATGCAACCGGCGGCAAATCCGGTATTGTGACTTATCAAATTGATGAATCATAATCCTAGATAAATTTATAAACATTGAGTATGCGGCTGGTATTGAAACAACGATTGCAAAATTATTCAATACCAGCCGAATGAAGAGGAACGCTCATGAAAAAGATATTGATAATAGGCGCTGCTAGTGTAGCGATTACTGCAAGCATGGTTTGGATGAAATCCGAAACCAAGTTGTTGCAGCCAGACACAGGTCATGTTGCACCGCTATCGCAGTTAAATGTAAATGCTGATACAGACCGTTTGTTTAATGAAGTGATGCAATCGAATGCGTTAATGCAAGAGCAGATCACACAGCTCAAGAAGCAAATCAATCAGCTTGTGGCGCATTCCGAAGAAGCCCAGGTTTTTGAGAAAGCCTCGGTTAGCCAAGCAAAAACTCTAGCCCAAACCGAATTACAGCAAAAACAAAATGCTGATAAATTGTTTAAAGAGGAACAACAGGCAGCTGAACAACAAATGCAACAGCAAATTCAGCTATTAGACGATGCATTGGCTGCTGAAGCATACGATCCTGACTGGTCTCTTTCGGCGCAATCAGAATTAAACACTGCATTTTTGGCAGAGAATATGGCGTCCATCCATTTAAACAATGTGGAATGCAAAGCGACTATTTGTAAGCTCGATATAACACCACCAAGCGATCAGGCGTTGGAAGATAGTTTTCGTCGAATATCGTCTTTGAAATGGCCGGGTTCGGGTTTTATTTATATGGACAATGCAAGTGGTAATGTTACCCTGTATTTGGCAAAAGAAGGACACAGTATTCCGCAAGTGAATTAAACAATTCGCGATTGAGTTTCGATTCAATCGCGAGCCGTTTAAAACTATTAGCCTGTGGTGATGACAATTTTTCCAATAAAACGATTTTGCTGAAAATATTCAAATTCATCTGCTGTTTGATCCAGTGGAAACAATCGGTCGATTGGCGGATTGAGGACGTCCTGTTGGCACAGCTCAACTAATTGATCCAAGTTTTTGTTGGCCTTTAGAACCAAAATTGTGAATTTTTTGGACGATATTTGTGATAAGAAAATGCCTAAGCTTAAGAAGCGAAATACAAAGCCAGGCGTGCCACCAACAAAAACAAATACCCCTCCAGGATTGAGTGCGCGTCGATAGGCGAAGAGTGAGCGACGTGCAACGACGTCAATAATCAAATCAAACGGTGAAACGTCATGACTAAAATCTTGTTGTTGATAATCTAAAACTTCATCTGCCCCAAGTTCAAGCAAGGCATTAAGTTTGTTAGCCTGGTCGACAGCAGTGATATGTGCGCCAAAATGTTTGGCGACTTGAATGGCAATCGTGCCTACGCCACCACCTGCGCCATTAATCAATACACGATCGCCACACCGAATTTTTCTTTTCTCGATTAAAGCTTGTAAGGCCATGACACCTGCTTGCGGTAAGGCGGCTGCTTGTTCAAAACACATTGTTTTCGGTTTAAGGATTAACGCGTTCTGTTTCGCGCAAACATATTCCGCAAATCCACCCCAACCACACTCGCTCAGATCACCAAAAACCTCATCGCCAATTTTGAAATTGGTTACCGTTGGCCCAATAGCTTCAACGATGCCGGCGACATCTGCTCCAAGAATCTTGTATCGTGGTTTGAGTAGTCCACCGGTACGTGCCCATAGTGGTTTGCCAGTCAATAAATCCCAATCCCAAGCGTTGATAGCTGTGGCTTTAATTTTAATTAACACCTCATCATTCTCGGGTGAAGGTTTGCTCACATCAATATTTTTAAAATTATCAGGTGTGCCATAGTTTTCATATACAATCGCTTTCATTTATTGTCCTTGCTAACGATCGTGTGTTGGTTGTAATGAATTACAGACGAAATCATAGTAGTCAATACTCAACCAAGTTATTGAAAAAATGTTTTTACAGCTCAATATGCATAGGGTAGCCTGGCATTTCATACCAAAGAACAGGTGTTCCTGAACAAACAAAACCATTTCTTTCATAAAAGCCCTTTGCAGTTGCTGTGCTGATAAGTGTCACCCGTGTTTGATTATTTTGATCGGGCGTAGTTTAGCATGGACGTTATTAAAGCTCGACCAATTCCATGTGCTACATGATCCGGATTAACATAATTTTATGAATTTTACCATCTTCTCCTGTTGAGCTGACGGTGCAAATACTTTTATGTGTTTCACCGACGAGTGTAAGAATATTCGTTTCTAATAACCCCTGAGTCATGTTCTCTGTGGTTTTGTTTTCTAACCAGATCGATAAAAGTCTTTCATTAGCTTTGTGGTCAGCAATGCATGATTGGCGTATCGGGCGGCGTAGCAGTCTACAAATTGTTTCTGCATCGGAAATAGTGGCTGTTCTGATGGTGTATTCAGCGTTCATGGGGCCTGTTATTAATGATATTATGTTTGAAAGTTGTTAGTAGTCAAACAGTAAAGCTACCGTTGATATCATAGGCAGTGAATTCTCTTTGTTTTAAACCAAACGTTTTTGCAATTACGCGCCATGGTTCAATATGTGGAGCAGCTAAGTGTTTTTCTAAACTTTCTCGGTTTGGCCACAATTCAGAGAAACGAATCAAACCAGGATCGAATAAATCTTCGGCGACTTCATAAGCAATACAGTTATCGTTTTGTTTGGTTGTATCGACCAAGCTTTGAATATGTGGACGTATGTGTTCAATATTTTCAGCGGGGAAACGCAGAATACCAAATACGGCTACGGTTGCTTGCATGTGATGACTCCTTGTTCAAATTGAGTAGATCAATAATGTCCGGCACTAACGATAGATCAGCAAAACGATGTTGGCCTTAGTGCTAGTTTATTTATGATTGAAAACATCTTCAAGAATAATAAAAGTAAAAATTCTGTGGCATGGCGCTGGATTATTACGAGTGTCAAGAGGTGCTTCAACTTCATGTGATTTTGAGGTTTGTAGCTATTAGTATTGTTAAACAAAAAAGTGGAAGGGGAAATACCCCTTCCTAGATGTCATCATGGATTTCTTTTACAAAACGCAATTTGATCCCAAACAGGATCAGGTTTGTCATCACCCGTGTCGAGTAAGACATTGACACTTAATGTAATAAGATAGGCGCATGGCTGCAGACTGGATATATCAAAACCCGCTGCTGCGATGGCAGTGCCAAAACGATCCGGAGGTGTGGGACCGGTTGGAATACTAAAATGATAGGGTCCTCCAGGGCCTGTCATGCTAATGCCACAGGTTCCTAAATTAGGATGAGCTGCTGTGTAAAGAATACTCAGACTATTAGTGATTCCACCACAGCCATCGCTTTGTAATTCTGCAACATCCACCATCGCAACCGCGAGTCGATTGCTTTTCGGATTGCTGAACCAGGCCGGGTGTGAATCTATATTATCGTATAAAGAATTATTGATTGCGACATGTTGACATTCACCGGCGTCTGTTTCACTCGCGGGATTACCCACTTCACGTACTCGCATACGAATCGCGAAATGTTTGTTTTGTACCAAGGGTTTTCCTGTAGAGGTCGAACTAGCGCCAGTGACTAGACCGCTTAAGTCGGTGTCGACAAAACTTGTTAGTGTTCGTGAGTTTAATTTAATCATGTCATTATTGGGTACAAAAAAGCCCTCAGGTGCAAGCGTGTTGCTACCTTGGGGTACTTGTATCCAGCCATCGACGATGTTTGCTTCTAGATTGAGTGCATCTGCTGCCCGGTGAACCCAAACTTTTTTCTCGATCAAGTCACCCGTACCTAAGTCAAACCATTGCCAGTCACCAATATGGGTTGGCGCAATCATGCTCGGTTCTACATTTTTCCAAGGTGTTATTGGCATTCCACTACCATTAAGTTCACGGAATTGAAATTGATATTCCATGGGTTGACTATTGAGACGTTTAGCCAATATTCCATTGAGTCGATTGATGCCATAAAATGCTCGACCTTCGTCCAAGGTAAAGCCACTGCCACTGGGAGAACTGTCAATGTCATGGTTGTAATTATATTTTCCTATACGAATAAAATGCGGTATCGGATCGGGTTGTGGAACGACTGGTGCGCCATCGACACAAAGGTCTACGTTAAAACATTGGCCTCGATTTTCTCGATCCGCATCTCGGCCTCGACTGGGGTCTTCATGATGTATTGGGGCACCCAATGGGGTATCGACATGAAAATAAATATCCGGTCCACCAATTAATTCAATATCGAGCAAGGTTCCAGGTACGAAGTCTTTGCGTTCATAGTCAATATAAAAATAACCCAGCAAATTAGTGATGGCTGATCCCAATTCATCATCTTGCAACCAATCACGATCAAATGCAGTCACTTTTAGATTCGGCAGGGCTTGTTGTGTTTCGCAACTAGTAACCCGACCACAGATACTCCATATGCCTAAACGAGCCTTCATTGCGCACCAATAGCGACGTGGAATGCAATATTGCCATGCGGCAAAAAAATCATTATCCCTTTGTCGCCATTGAGCTTGTAAGGTCGTTAAACTCACTTGCAGTGGTTTGTGTTTAATAGATTCTGATGCAGTTTCAATCAGAGCATCGACTTCAAATGCAGAACCATCAAACGTTTTGACATTGCTCAAATCAAATTCAAATTGGCCTTTGTCATTGGTGCGGGTTTCGGCAATTAGTCGTGATGCTTTTGCTTTGCTTTGTTTTTCGTCGAGAATTAAAAATGTATTTTTCGGATCGGTAGCCGCGGCTAATACAATCGATTCTTGTTTTTCTGGTTTATATAATCGAATAATAGAATTCGCTAAATTAATTTTGAAGTCTTCGCATAACCAAATGCAAATTTGTCCTTTGAATAGAAAAGCCATAATAATATCCTCCTGGATGGAAAAATAGGCCTAAGAAAAATTAACCGTAGAGGTTCATAACAATGAGCCATCCCTATCTAGCGTAAAAAAACAGGCGGGAGGAGTCTGTAAATTATTACCAAGTTATTTGTGTGTTTATTACTGAATGTTCAAAACCTAAGTTTTTTCTCAACAAATAAAAATAAAGACATATTTTGAAAAACGGCTAAACTTAGGTGACAATTCCAACATGGATATAATGCTGATTTATCGCAATATTCGAAAAATATGGTTTTTTCATGATTCAAATGACGGCGGTGAAAGCGGAATATTGTTGAATTTGAGATTGTTAAGCAAAGATAAGGCTTTCGGTTTTAAACTTGCTATCTATACTATGAAATAATTGTTAGCAGAAAGTTGTATTTAAATGTCAATACGGAAACGGCTTATTCTTGCATTATTTTTTGCTTTGACTGGTTTTAAATCGGCGTTAGCCGCAAATGTTATACCTAATGATTTAGGTCAGATAATTAAAGCATCAGGTTTTGATCAAACGAATATTGGCTTATATGTTCAAGCGGTCAACACAGCAAAACCTGTGGTGCAACTGAATGATAGCAAAAAATTTAATCCTGCTTCTGTAATTAAGTTGGTGACAACATCGGTCGCCCTAGATTTGTTAGGCCCAGGGTATCAATGGAGCACCGATGTTTATTATACCGGTGAGTTGCAAGGCGATCGTTTAAATGGTGATTTGTATTTTGTTGGCAATGGTGATCCCTATTTAACGCCGGAACGGTTTTGGCGTTTACTCAATCGTGTGCGTATTTTTGGCATACGTGAAATCCAAGGAGATGTGTATTTTGATAGCTCCTTTTTCCAACCAGAGCCAATCGATTATGCAGCTTTTGATGATCAACCCTATCGCACTTATAATGTTGGGCCCAATGCATTATTAGTCGGTTTTCAAGCCACCGAGTTTCATTTCGATGTGGATGCGAGCAAGCAACGAGTCAAAATCATTGCATTTCCAGCGTCGCCAAATCTAAAAGTGATTAACCAAATGCAATTAAGCAACGGTACTTGTCGTGCTTGGCAAAAAAGGTTATTGCTGGAACCAAAAATTATTCATCAAGTGCTACAAGTCAAGTTTAGTGGTCAATACGCAAGATCATGTGGCAAACGCACCTTATATCGTCGTGTGACTGATGCACATGATCATTTTCAACATTTCTTTTTACCCATCTGGCAACAACTGGATGGCAGTTTACAGGGGAGGGTTCGCCAAGCGAAGTTGCCGGAACAGGCAACAAAAGTGGTGAGTGTTGATTCGATTTCATTGGCCGAGGCGGTGCGTTTAATTAACAAATACAGCAACAACGTGATGACACGCCAGATGTTATTATCCTTGGGCGCAAACATGAGAGGCGTACCTGGCACAGCAGAGAAAGGTATTGAAGTTGTTTTGCATTGGTTGCAACAACATAAACTAGATACTACGACTTTGCATTTGCATAATGGATCGGGTTTGTCGCGTGACACACGAGTATCTGCTGAATTATTAGCACAGTTGTTACTATTTATGTATCAACAAGCGTATATGCCGGAATTTCTAGCGTCTATGCCCATGGCCGGTTATGACGGCACCATGAAAAGTCGATTTAATGGTGAAGCGTTGTTTGGTCAAGCACATATCAAAACGGGCTTATTGGATTTTGTGCAATCCATGGCGGGGTATGTAATGACACCGTCAGGTCAGCGCTATGTGGTAGTGATGTTGCACAACGATAAACGTGCTCATACCAAAGCCGCAACCGCTTTACAAGACGATATCTTGCGCTGGGTATTCAAACAACATTAAGTCATACTCGCTTAAACAAAAATTGCTTATTTTATTTTCCCCTTGCTGAGAAAACTCGTCACGATTTATACCTAAGTATTATTGAAGTCATGCGCTTAAAAAGGCTATGATGTAGGCCTAGTTATGCCAAGGACCGGTGCTCATGCAAACAAAAAACAAACACGCAGCGACGATCACTTTTCTACTATTTTTCTGTCTGGTTTTGCCGATTGCACTTAGTTTATCTACCGTACTCGAACCTGCAAAGATCGAGGTGAGCAGTGCAAATCCCACACCTTTAGGTTATACCATCAGTCTAAGTTTATTTGTGTTTCCAATGATGGTTTTATTAACTTGGTTTTTGCGTCGTCGCGACTTGCGACTTCAAAAACAGGCGTTTAAACACGTCATGTTGTTACTTGTTCCCACTGGGATTATTCTCGACGTATTGTTCGGTCATACTTTTTTCAGCTTTGATAATCATCATGCCGTTATTGGTTGGATGTTTCCCGCGCTGGGAGGCGGTTTGCCGGTAGAAGAGTTGGTTTTTTATCTGAGCGGTTTTGTTGTGGTGTTATTGTTTTATATATGGTGTGATGAGTATTGGTTTGCCGCTTACAATATTCCGGACTACGTTGCAGAAGGTGAAAAAGTTAAACGCATACTGACGTTTCATCCCGTTTCGCTAATTGTTGCAGTGTTCTTAATAGTAACTGCGGTTATTTATAAAAAAATGTTTTCTAGTTCACCATCCGGTATGCCTTGGTATTTAATGTACCTGGTGTTGATTGGTTTGTTACCCTCTAGTGGTTTATATCCCAGTGTCAGAAGTCTAATCAACTGGCGTGCCTTTAGTTTTACTTCACTGGTCATAGTATTAATTAGTTTGATTTGGGAAGTCAGCTTAGCCTTGGTTTATGGCTGGTGGGGATTTAGGCCAGAAGCAATGATGGGATTCTATATTGAACCGTGGAATCACTTACCATTAGAAGAAGTGATATTGTGGTTTGCTGTGAGTTATACCACGATTATTATTTATGAGGCATTAAAACTCTGGAAGGCTAGTGGAAAAAAATTTCGCATGGCCTTCTTCGGTGTAAAATAAACAATACGAATGTTTTTAATTATAAACAAATTGCACCTGTCCTTCTTGTAAAATGACCTGATGATGGGTGTTGCGCTTAACAATATAATGTTGATGTTCACTGTCATAATGCATGGCGTGAACCACGCGTAAGGTTTTACCTGACAAAATAGGAATATTATTTTCAAATCCACTCAAGTGACCATACACAAACCCCAAGTCTTTACGCATGACAGAAACACGCATTTTGGCTTGAATATGTTGTGGTATGGCGTAGGGAAGTTCATAACGGAATTTGAATTCGCCTTCGCCCTCAGACGATAAGTGAATCGTGGGTGTGGAATAATGATGTTCTAAATAGTCCCAATATTTTTGTTCTAAGGTAATAGTGACAATATTGGAAAATTTTTGGTCAAATTCAATGTCTTTGATTATACCTACCAAATTAACCAATTTGTTTTTATAGATTTTGGGTTGCATTTGCAAATCGCTGGGGAAAATATCTTTACGTGCTTGTTCATAAGCTGTTAATTCCCATTCTAGGGGTTGATAGTCTCTAACCATCGGTAAGAATTCTTTTTTTGGGCTTTGGCTGCAGCCGAGAACCAATAGACAGCCGAGTATTAACACACTTAATTTTTTCATTCGATTCACCGTTTTTTTGCGAGCATAATCTTAGTGCGATTATTGAACCAGGATGAATCCTAAGTCGGCTGTTTACGGCATTGTCTGAAAGTAAAAAGCGCTTTTTTGCTAAAAGTTTATTGCCAACGCCAAATTACATCGATGAAAGGAAAGTAACGCATGTCGATGCCGAAGGGATAGTGACCGGCGGTGAAAATATATGCAAAAAATATTGAGATAGTAGGTGTTAACTCGTAGACCAGGCTGGTTTTCTGTTCCACAGCTTGGTGGTGCTCGGGATTGTTTAAGTAGAAATAATGAATATCTACAATATAACGCCAGCGTGTCTGAATACGGCCATCGAGTTCCAGTCCTGCACTCATACTATATAAATAATGATAAGCTGAGGTGCGTTGATACACGAAGGGCAAATCAATTGTCGGCATTTGCTCGGCTTTGGCACCGATTGGAGTATGCAAGCTTAGGCGAGCACTTAACCATAGATCTGTGATTTTTGTCGATGCAATCACCGAATTGTGCCAGCTAAGTATCTGTGGCACTCGGGTGTTGGCAGGTAGAATGCCACCACTGCCATCACGAGCAATTGTATTTAATAACAAACTAGGGTAACTGAAGTAATGTTCACTGGCAAAGCCAAGAGTCGATGATTGAATCCAGCGTTTTTTAAAACGTAGATTAGGAATGATTAGGTCAAATAAAGGATGGGTGCTGATTTCGCTAGATTGGTTTAGGCTATAGCGCAATGGCGAAAACACACCGATTTGTTTTTCACCGGGTTTAAGCATGTCTGAAGTGTTCATTGCAGCAATTGCAGCATCTTGCCCAAACAAACTCAGTGTTAGCACGAGACTGTAGACAATTTTCAAGGCCAACTCCACGATGCTGCCATGGGTGCATGATCGGATAAATTCATGGTCTGCAAACCACCATTGGCCATGTTTTGATAGACCTGAGCGCTTGCGGCTTCAAAATTTGTGTTTGTAAATAAATAATCAATTTTACGATTCCAAAAAACATTCTTGTCCACTGAATGAGTGAAATAAAGAGTATTATCTAATTGATAATCCGTAAGACTAATGGCCGGTGAAAAATTCGCATAAAATCCATCCAGCCACGTAGTTTGAGTCGAGAAATCATCAGCAACATATTCATCTTTGCAGACATTGTCTGCAAAGGCACTGGTTTGGCTGCTGCCCGCTGGCAGTTGATTGAAGTCGCCACCCGCAATAAAAGTTTGAGCCTGATTATCCAGTTCGATTAAAGCATTGAGCAACTGATCGAGTTGTTTTTTCTGGGTATTGTCTTGGGCATAGGCTGTGGTATGGATGTTTACTACATGAATCGATGTGGCACCGGTTGGTTTGATGACGGCATCGATGTAATTGCGTTTTAAATAAAAATATCGGGTCAAAGCATCTTGATCACTAATGGGAGCTAACGCATATCGTGTTGCTTGGATAATCGGCCAACGACTAAATATAACATTGCCAGAATTCACTCGGCCGACACCATCGCTGGGAATGAAATCGGCTTTCCATTGCGAGGCGTAAGCGGCATAGTTCAAATCTGTGTGATCAAGAATCCATTGCACTTGATCCACATATGCACTGCGTTTGGACAAAACATCAACTTCCTGGGCTAACAAAATATCGGGGCTGATGTTATTAATTGCGTCAGCTATTTGCTTTAAATTAGCCAACACAATCGCTTTGGGCATCAAAACTTCATCACCCAAACAATCAAAAAAGAAATCGAGGCGCGCACCTGCAAATTTTATGTTCCAATTCATGACACGGATGGGCATTATTGGAGTGGATTGATCACTAAGCAGCTTAGCTTGATAAAGTTTGGCCGGTTCTTCATCATTAAAATCAGTATGGAATAAATCGCAGGCAGACAGACACGCGGTAAGAAGGAATGACAAGAGTAATTTAAACATGGGTTAAACATATAGCCGTTCAAAACACTGAGTCCTAATTATAGAAAATTATTGCGGCGCGAGTGTAATTGATTTGAAACCTGACTTTTTGATAGGTAAAAGTTATATGATGAGTTATTTTTAAAACGTTCGATGGTTTAATTTATTGAGTCGCTATTAATTTGCCATATTATGGTATGCAATGACGCCAGTAAAAGGAATTTTGCTGGGAAGTTAAAGGCTAATTGATATCTGTTAATTGCTCTTGTGTATTGTTAATTTTTAATGACGAACTGGTTGCAAACAAACTACAGTAGATTTCATATTTGTTTCACATTAGCTTGCCAGTATTAATGCAAACAGATTTGCACAAAGCAACTGTTGCGATTCTGATCAAGCTCTGTTAATCTAAATGATAATCATTCTCATTTAAGACGGATAAGCTTAGTATATAAAGTGCATTTAATAGGAGAAAATAACAATGGAAAGTAAGTTTTCAGCGCGTAAGATGGTTATTGTTGCAGCATGTGGATTTATAGCAGCAACGACTGTGCAAGCGGAAGCGCTCAAAGTCTATGGCAAAATCCATGTTTCCGGTGACATGATTAATTATGCCAATTCCAGTGATATGGTCGTGTCGAGTAATTCCAGCCGTATAGGTTTTAAAGGTGATAAAGAATTAAAGCATGGCTTGAAGGCCGTGTGGAAAATGGAAAGCGAAGTCGATGTGACCGCTGAGGGTTTTAGCGTGGGTGATGGTAAATCAACTGGGCTGAAGGCTCGCAATCAATATTTAGGTTTACAACATAGTGCTGGAACGGTGTTGCTTGGTTATCATGACACGCCTTTTAAGACCATGGGTGGAATGGCCGGCGTGTTTCATGACACCATCGGTGAGCGTCGCGGCGTTCTTGGCGCCGGTAATGGCAACAATAAAATGAATATTCGTGCACGTAATGCGGTTATGTATGTATCACCTAAAATTGCTGGCCTAGAAGTTCGTGCCATGGCATCGACCGGCAATGATACCAGTAGTAGTGATGACAATAATGGGGTCATGAGTTTTAGTGCTTTATATAAAACCAAAATGTTTTATGTCGGTGCGGCATATGAAGATCAAAGCAAATTGTCTGCAACTGAAGCCACTGGTATGCGTTTCCAAGGTGGTGTGACCTTTGGTAGTACGAGTATAAATGCCATTTATGAAGCCTTAAACTCAGACACAAAAGATGAGTTTACGCGCAATGCTTATGGCGGTAGTTTGAAACATAAAATAGGTGATTTAGCACTTAAAGCCCAGATATTTATGCTCGATGCGTATAAAGACCAAGTGGATTCTGGTGCCATGTTATATGCTGTTGGTGCAGACTATAAATTGGATAAGGATTTCACCTTATATGCAATGTTTGCTGGTGTCAATAATCAAGACAATGCCAAAGTGGTGCTTGCGGGTTCGGGTCATGGTGAAAAATATTCACCTGTCGCAACAGGCGATGACTTAACCGGTATTTCTGCAGGCATGAGTTATAAGTTCTAATACTTTGAAGGGTCAGGAGCGATGCTAATCGCTTCTGATCTTTTTATAATTCTAAAACGACTTACCATTGATAACGCGCATACATATTCAAATTGACATCATTGACTAAACCCGATGTTTGCGCTGCCAGCAAATAGCTGGCACCTATATTTAAAAATAAATCTGAAAAAATTTGCACTGAAAACGCCAGTTGTGGTTCTACACTATAATAAATCGTGTCCATAATACCAATCACATCACCTTCGCGTTGTTCATACTGACCCAAGGCCAAGCCAGTGCTGCCGGCAACAATTACATCAATATGGGGTGCGAGATTAATGGGTTTCTCTATATATAGGCCGGCGTAGTTATAATAATTGATGCGTTCGTAATTATTGACCAAGCGCGGTACGATGCTTGTAACTTGGGCATAAATGGACAGCGCGGCTTGAAAATCGCCAAAGTTTTTCCCAATATGTGCACCGGATAAACCATTATGGCCGTTGACCGTGGAAAGTGTTTTGCCGCCTAAATCAACAAACCACTCATGGGGTTGTTCATTGGCTTGGCTGAGCGCTCCATAACCCAAAAGCAAAAAGCTCAGGCCACAGCATAGGCGAAGTTTTTTTAATTGGGATTTCATAATAAAGTCTCAATTTCCTCAATCAGTTTTACATCTTGTGGCGTGATTTTGCTGTTAAAACTTTTCACCAGTTCTCCACGACGATTTAATAAATATTTATGAAAATTCCATAGGGGAAATTCACCGGCAGCTTTACCCAGGCGCTGATAAAGTTCATCTGCATGATGCTTGCGCACCTGAGTTTTTTCGAACATGGGAAATTTAACGCCATAGGTTAGTCGACAAAAGTCGGCAATTTGTTTTTCCGAGCCCGGTTCCTGTTGGCCAAAATCATTGGATGGAAATCCGAGAATGACCAAACCACGATGCTTGTATTTTTCATACAATGCTTCCAGTCCATCATATTGCGGCGTGAAACCGCATTTGCTGGCGGTATTGACAATGAGTACGACTTTGTCCGCATAGGTTTCACAAAGATTGATTTTTTCTTGGCCTGCTAAAGCGCGTACTTCAATATTCAGTAACTGTGAACAATTAGCTTGAACGCTGAAATTAGCAAGCATTAAAAACAAAAATATTATTAAATGTTTCAAGCGCAACTCCTTTTGTGTCAAAACCGGTTGCCAAGCATCTGTTTATATTCCTTTATCAGACCACACAGCAAATTCGTTGCCATTCGGATCAGTAAAATGAAAGCGCCGTCCACCAGGAAAACTAAAAATCATTTTGACAATTTTTCCACCGGCTTGTTCAATGCGTTGTTGAGTGAGCTCAAGATCGGCGCTATAAAAAACTGTTAGTGCGGCGCCATTGTCTGTATTTGAGCACAAGTCTGAGCGAAAAAAACCGCCGTTGATACCTGCATTGGAAAATGCGACATAGTCTTCACCATAATCGGCAAACTGCCAATCAAAAACCTGGCCAAAAAATTCTTTGGTACATTTCAGGTCTTTTGCTGGATATTCCAAATAGTTGATTTTATCATGTTGGCCCACCATTAACCCCTTTGTGAATTTGAACTTTGTTACTATGATATTTGTAGAATTCTGTTTGCGGAATCAGTTTAACTGATTTCTGAAAAATAGTTGAGTGAAATTAGGAATATCATCATTGACACAAGCTCGTTTCACAATGAGCTTTAGTTGACAGGAATTGGATTTCCATTTTGATCGAAGCTGCGTAATTCGTATTCATCTTCGAAATTATGTAATGCATAGCCATCAACAATGAGGGTCCAAGTACCGGGCATGGGAATATCGAGAAGTAGACTTTCCGGGTTCATGAGTGTAGCACCATCGGTATAAATGTTTTCCATTGGATCGAACAATAACAAATCAATATCGTGCGTCGGATAAAATCCCCAATGCTTCTCCCAAGACAAATCAAATACGGCGAATTCGGTGTTTTCAGGTATATTGAAAAAATAGACATGGCTTTCTGCATCACGAATTTCACCTTCAGCAACGGAACGACTCAGGGGTTCGCTTACTAAGCGTAAGCCGATTTCAGCTTCAATCAAACCGACATTGGTCCAGTCACCCATGAATGACACACGAATCAACCCGGGTTGGGGATGTACAATGTGAAACTCTTCGGGTTGAGAAATAAATGCACGTACCCGGGTGTGATCAACTGAGGTCATGGAGTCAACAATGCTCACCACCAGGTCATCACCAAAAATAGTATTTTGTTGCCCGGGCGGCAAATCCGCTTCGATGGATTTAATATTAACAAACAAATCGTGACTATCAGCGCGAGTAGCAATAAAAAATTGTTGCACCTCTCCCGGACGTAACTCTACTTCAACATTGGTTTCCCGCTCGTCCAAGCGTAAAATGTCAAAACCAAGATTTTGCATATTTTGACTAACACGGGAATTAAAGCCCGCGGCAACATCAGTGGGCAGTGGGTTAGACAATTCGTCGTCGTCATCATATTGCTCTAATAAATCAAATGCGCCGACAATATTTAAAAAACCATAACCTTGGTCATATGGACCACTTAAATTGCCAATTAGGTTCGGATTGGCGGATAATACTAAAGCGCTGCGTACATCCGTGGCGTGTTGTTCGGGAAATGCACTGCGCAAACTAGCCACCGCACCGGCGACCGTGGGTGCGGCAAATGAAGTGCCTGACACAAATGAGATATGGCCATCAGCGCCTTGCACAAACGAGGCATAACCATTGGCAACGATATGAATATTTTGTCGGCCATCCGCACTAGGGCCACGCGAACTAAAATGTGCAATTTGCATATGTTCCGTGGGACGAAAGGCGAGACCGGTACCCAATCCTTCTTGTAAATCTCTTAGTATACGTTCATGCACGACTGAACTAGCCGCGCCTACGTTTAAGGTGCCTAACCCGCTGCCGGGGCCGCCACCGGTTATGGCTGAAAAACCTTCATTGCCTGCTGCGGTGACCACGCTAATATCATTTTGCAACATAGCAACGGTGAGCAATTCATCAATTTCATAACCAGGAAACAGACTGGCTCCACCCAAACTCAAATTCACAACTTGAATATTTAATGAATCATAGATAAATGGATTATCTTCGGAACCATCACCTGCCACTGGATCGGCTGGCATACCTGAATCAAAATTTTGTTTCAAGGTCAATACCCGATCCATTGCTTCAATAACACGCGAGGTCGGCGCACCAGAACCATCGGCGGGAAATACTTTTAAAGCATAAATAGATGCGCCAGGTGCGGTGCCAACCATGGGAATCGCATATTCAATGGGATTAATGGGATCATCACCCAGGGGAATAATACTATTCGGCGCATGTTCTAAAACGCTTTGTGCTAACAAATTATCAGCAGGTACGATAACTTCGCCATGGGCCGCGATCATTGATGCTACCCAGGTTCCGTGTTCGTCGTTTAATGTGCTTGTGGCTGAAGGTTCATCCACGACATCTAAAACAAAATTTTCGCCACCAAGCACCGTATCTGTGAGCATAGGTACTACATCGGGATTATTGGCGGTGCCGGTATCAATGATGGCAACCACCACGCCTTGGCCGATAAATCCTTTTTCGTGAATACGATTTGCACCGTTGACTCGATTATTCAAACTAAAATTGTTAACAGTGATTGTGCCACCGCTAATACGGTTTAAATCCAATGCTTGCTTGCGTCCATTGGATTGATGAAACTTGTCCACGGCTTTTAGGCTAGCGCCTAGACCATTAAGATGAATCAGTTGGGATTTGGGATTATTGATTTTTTGATTAGCCAGCCGGGTAAAAGGTTGGGGTGATTGAATCAGACGGTCTTTAAATACTTTTGGTTTTTGTCCATTAGTATTTAGCAATGAAAGTGCACGTGGATGCAAACGCACCGAGATTAGCGGTAAGTTTTGATAGTGGTGTGAAACCACACCACCGAGTTGTTGAACTCGATTTGCAAGCGCCGCGCAATGATTGTCACATTGCAGGATGTAAGCGAAATGTTGCTTAGGATTTTTAAAGCCGGCTGAAATAGGTGGCGGGTTTTCAGCACAGGTGCTGAATAGCAATACTGAACACACCAATAGTCCATATTGGCGCCATCGCATTTTGCGATACATATTCCCCGTCCCTTTGTGGTTATTTTTGCTTTAGTCACTATTTATTAAGGAATGATGGACGCTAAGCGGCATGCTGTCAATATTCTAAGCCTGCGGTAAATTAGTATTTAGTGGAAGTTGAGGTCGTGGGGAATTTTTATCTGTGGCTCAAGTTTTTTAATACTCCAATGTTCTATTGCCCATGACCAAATCGTGCTTAAATTTTCCTGTTTTAACTCCTGAGGTATAGCTTGGCCTAACAATTTTAGAATAGACCAAAGTACATGGTTCAGATTTTTACTAGGCAGTGCCAATGCGCCGGTTTGTTTACTTAATTTTTGTCCTAATGTGTTGACGATAATAGGCAAGTGAACATAGTTCGGTGGTGATGCGTTTAAATAGTACATGAGTTGCAGTTGCACCGGTGTTTGCATGAGTAAATCATTGCCACGTACTACTTCGCTAATATTTTGGAAAATATCATCAACCACGACAGCAAGTTGATAAGCGTATAAACCATCGGCGCGCTTTAAAACGACATCACCACTTTCATCAGTGAGCTTGTGGTGAATCAATCCTGCCATTGCATCATTAAACTTCACAGTTTTATTTTCCACTATCAGTCGCCATGCGTGATGGTTTGGGGAAATTATCTTATGCCGACAGGTGCCGGGATAAATATAACCATTCACACCACGTTGAGCGATTTGTGAAATTTGTTTTCGACTGCATTCACAAGCATAAAGCAATTCATCTTGTTTGAGTTGCTGCAATACTTGTTCATAGGCATCACTGCGAGTGGATTGATATAGAACAGACTCGTCCCAATAGAGGCCGTAAGCCTCCAGTGTACGCAAAATATCATCGGCTGCACCGGCGATTTCCCTGGGTGGGTCGATATCTTCCATACGTAACAACCACAAGCCGTGCTGGCGTTTGGCTTGTAAATAACTGCCGACAGCCGCCAATAAAGAGCCCAAGTGCAGTGGGCCGGTCGGCGAGGGCGCGAATCGCCCGCGATAAGTACTTGTTTTCTGGCTGTTTGAACGCATGGGTATGAGATAGCAAAAAATACCCCGTCTGGCAAGACTGGGCAGACGGCATGGAATTGGCTACTATACTGGATATATAGCCAGTATAGAGGTCAGCATGTTAGTACCCAGTTCCAATGCATACGCCGAATTGCATTGTATGTCCAGTTTTAGTTTTTTGCGCGGAGCCTCGCATCCCGAGGAATTAGTTGAACGCGCTCAGGAGTTGGGTTATGCCGCATTAGCGATCACCGACGAATGCTCTGTAGCGGGTGTGGTACGGGCGCATATGGCGAATAAAAACCAAAAACTTAAATTAATTATTGGCAGTGAATTTAATTTAAGCGATGGTTTGCATTTAGTTTTGCTAGCACCGAACCGTCAAGCCTACGGACAATTATGCGCCTTGATTTCACAAGCACGCCGTGCCGCCGCAAAAGGCGAATATGTCTTATCATTAGCCGATATGCAAGCAGCCGAGTTAACGCAATGCTTGGCCCTATATTTGGTAGACGAAAAGCACACACAAGCAAACTTACAATGCTTAAAAAAAATATTCCCCGATCGTTTGTGGCTTGCTGTGGCCTTAAACGCTCAGGCAGGTGATGACAAAAAATTAAAACAATTGCAGTCCGTGGCGAACAAGCAACAGCTGCCTATAGTCGCCTGTGGTAATGTCCATATGCATGTGCGCGGACGACGCGCATTGCAGGATGTGTTGACGGCGATTCGTTTGAATATACCGATTAATAAAGTCGGATACGCCTTACATGCCAATGGTGAGCGCCATTTGCGTCCCGTGTCAGTGTTACAACAAATTTATCCACACGCACTCATAGCCGAAACCATGCGTATCGCGAATTTATGCGAGTTTGATTTGTCTTGCCTGCGTTATGAATATCCCCGCGAGCTGGTGCCCCAAGACTTAAGTCCGAGTGCTTATTTACGCCAACTCACCGAACAAGGTATGCAGCAGCGTTGGCCAACGGCGATTCCAAAAAAAGTAATTACCTTAGTCGAGCACGAGTTAAAGCTTATTGCTGAAATGCACTATGAATATTTTTTTCTCACTGTGCATGACATTGTGCGTTTTGCTAAATCACAAAAAATATTATGTCAAGGGCGAGGTTCAGCAGCAAATTCGGCGGTGTGTTATTGTTTAGGCATTACCGAAGTCGATCCCTCGCGCATGGAGACTTTGTTTGAACGTTTTATTTCCAAAGAACGTAATGAGCCGCCCGATATTGATGTGGACTTTGAACATGAACGGCGCGAAGAAGTGATTCAATATATTTATAAAAAATACGGTCGTCATCGTGCAGCCCTGGCGGCAACCGTTATCACTTACCGACCGCGTAGCGCGATTCGTGATGTGGGTAAAGCATTGAGTCTGGATACAGACCAAATCGAGCGTTTGGCTAAATCCAATCAATGGTGGGATGGTGCCGAATTACAGCAACAGCGTTTGCGTGATGCTGGTTTTGATGCAAACAATAAAACGTTGCAACGGGTATTAAAAATCGCCAATTTGATTTTAGGTTTTCCGCGTCATCTATCGCAACACGTAGGTGGATTCGTTATTTCCCAAGGCCCGTTATCACAATTGGTGCCCGTGGAAAATGCAGCCATGGCTGATCGCACGGTGATTCAGTGGGATAAAGACGACTTGGAGTCTTTGGGTTTATTGAAAGTAGATGTGTTAGCGTTGGGTATGTTAAGCGCTATTCGTCGTGCATTGTTTTTAATAAACAACTATTATGGCAAGCGTTATTGCATGGCAGACATTCCTGCCGAAGATCCTCAAGTATATGAAATGATTTCGCGAGCAGACACAATTGGCGTGTTTCAAGTGGAGTCACGCGCGCAGATGGCGATGTTGCCACGTTTGAAGCCACGTTGTTTTTACGACTTAGTGATTGAAATATCCTTGGTGCGTCCCGGCCCGATTCAGGGCAAAATGGTGCATCCGTATTTGCGACGTCGTCAAGGTTTGGAAGCCGTAAGCTATCCTAGTGAACGTGTGCGCAAGGTATTGCAACGCACGCTGGGCGTACCGATTTTCCAAGAGCAAGTGATTAAACTCGCCATGGTCGCTGCAGGTTTTAGCGCTGGCGAAGCCGATCAATTGCGTCGCGCCATGGCTGCATGGCGACGCAAAGGTGGATTGGAGCCATTTGAAAAACGTTTAGTCGAGGGTATGCGCGACCGTGGATATGATGAACAGTTTGCGCAACAAGTGTTTGAGCAAATCAAAGGTTTTGGTGAATACGGCTTTCCTGAATCGCATGCCGCTAGTTTTTCTTTATTAGTCTATGTATCGGCTTGGTTAAAATATTATTATCCAGCGGCGTTTACTTGCGCCCTATTGAACAGCCAACCCATGGGTTTTTATGCGCCTGCACAATTGGTTCGAGACTTACGCGACCATAACGTCGAAGTACGCCCCGTCGATGTATGCGTCAGTGAATGGCAATCGACTTTAGAACGTGCCGATCAGTTCAAACAAAAAAAACATACGGCCAGTCCTGCGGTGTTGCGTTTGGGTTTACATTTGGTTAAAGGCCTATCCCGTCAAGGTGCCGAGCGTATTGTTACTAATCGAAGCATTGCTGAATTTAAACATATTGACGATTTTGTTTATCGTTGCGGTTTAAATAAAAAAGATTTGGATGCACTAGCAGCAGCTGACGCATTACGTGTGTTAAGTGGTCATCGTTTTCAAGCGCGTTGGGCGGTTAATGGTGTTGAAGACGCAACACCATTATTGCAACAACCCGTGCAGGAGGAATTAGCCTTGATCGCTCCGCCAACAGAAGTGCAGAACATTAAAGCCGATTATTCGCATTTAGGTTTGAGTTTGCGTCGTCATCCGTTGGCCTTATTGCGTAAAAAATTACAAGCCATGGAATTATCCAATGCCAAGCAATTAAAAACGATTAAACATGGACGTTGGATTGGTGTTGCCGGTTTGGTGATTGCGCGGCAACGGCCCATGACCGCCAGCGGTGCCACGTTTGTTACATTGGAAGATGAAACTGGCGTGGTGAATGTGGTGGTGTGGCGTGATCTTGGTGATCAGCAACGCAAAGAATTATTATGCGCACAATTATTAGAAGTTCAAGGTGTGCTGGAACGAGATGGCGAAGTAATGCACTTGATTGCCAAACGATTAATCGATCGCAGTGAATTACTGGGCGCCATCAATAGCCATTCGCGTGATTTTCATTAATTGTTCTTTAATGTGTTTGAGGTTAGAATTGGGCTATTAAAAAATAGAGACACAAGCAATAATCTCAAATCACCCAAAATAGCATGAATAAATTACACCGCCTATTCTTTCTTTTCGTTTTATTGCTAATGACGGCATGCTCGCAAAATGTTAAGCGCGAGACACTCATGCAGACGGTTGATACCGCCTACCCTAAAGCCGCAATTATGATGCAAGGTTTAACTCAACGCTGTTGGAATCGTGCCCCCTTGGGATTAATTGACGGTGTAAAAGTCAAATTCACTAAAATCAGTGATCGCTCCTCCAGAGTGGATTTGTTCCTTATATCATTTGATCCTAAAAAATTCGTCACCAGCACAATGAAATCAATTGATGCGGATAAAAAATCAACCGAGCTTATATTGCCAGAACAACAAAAGAAACCATTTGCGACAGTTTCATTGGTGAAAAATGTAGGCGATAAAACAACAGTGGTTATGCATGATACAGGCGAGCGACGTCCCGGCGATTTGCAGTTAACCGAGGATGTGAGTCGCTGGTTGCGTGGGGAAAAACACTGCAGCGGCGAGTGGGCTAAGGTCGAAAAAGTTCAATTAGACAATGTTGCCGATATAGATGAAATGCGCACTAAATTATTATTGGTCGTGCGTGTGGCGCAAAAAAGTGGTTGTGGCGTTAATGGTGCTATTGAAGTGGATGAGCTAAACAAACCTATTAATGAATACCGTATTCCCTGTGTATTTGGGCGCTTAAAACTGCTATGTGAATTTAATCAAACAACAAAAGTGAATGAATGGGGAATTCCTCATAATATCAATCCTAAGACAAAATCTTCTCAACCTGCCTGCCAAGCCAATTAAGCATTGGCATCAATTGTCGTTAAATCTGTGACCTGGATCATGTATTTTTAATAGCATACGCCGTTGCATAAAGCACAGTGATACTATTTATAAATAACAGTATCGACGCTAATACTGCGCTTTTGACCGGTTCTAAAGCAAATACAGAGGTTGAGATCATGCCGCTAACCATTGCTCAAACAGGAATTAATGCTGGTTTTTCCCGTTTGCGTACAACTGCAAACAATATAGCAAATAGTTCGACTACAGGATTTAAGCAATCACGAACTGAAACAGTTGAATCAGCGGGTGGTGGTGTAAAAGTCGCACGGGTCGCTGAGCAGCCATCTCAGGGCCTTAACCAGACCACAGGCAATAGTACTGATTTAAGTATTCAAGGCAATGGTTTTTTTCGTTTAAACGATCATGGTGAAACTGTTTATTCACGCGATGGACAGTTTCAAATTGATTCCGATGGTTATGTTAGCAATAGTCGTGGACAACGTTTAACAGGATTTAATGCAAATGAAAATGGAATTATTGATGGCTCAGTAAAAGATCTGCGTTTATCGTCTGATCAGTTGCAACCCTCTGCTACAACTGAAGTTTCAATTAACGCAAATTTTAATGCAAACAATTCAGTGCCAACCACAAGTTTTGATCCCTCCGACGCATCTAGTTACAACAACCGAATTTCTATGGATGTAGTCGATAGCTTGGGTGTGAGCCATCAAGCAGATATTTATTTTCGTGAGACAACAGGCAGTAACCAAATGGAAGCAATGGCCTATATTGGTGGCAAGCAAGTGCTAGCCCCAACCGCTATTGAATTTTCAACGAGCGGTGGTCTGATTTCACCAATGGGTGGTGAGATCAACATACCTGCTTTTGATCCTGGTACTGGCGCGGACAACATGAATATTAGTTTAGACCTGAGCGATGCAACGCGTTACGCCAGTGATTTTTCCTTAAATGAAATTAAGCAAAATGGTCAGAGTGCAGGACAAAACAGACAAATTCAAATCGACCAAAATGGCGTTGTCAGTAGTTTAGCAGCTAATGGTGAAAGCCAAGTGATTGGTCAGGTTGCGCTAGCTGATTTTTCTAATCCACAAGGTTTAGGAAAACTGGGTGACAATACCTACGCCGCGACCTATGGATCAGGAGATGCTTTTACCGCTGCACCAGGAACGGGTAATCTTGGGCAGATCAACGCTGGATCACTCGAAGAATCCAATGTGTCCTTGCAGGATCAACTGATTGATATGAAACTCTCACAATATGACATCGAAGCAAATGTAAAAGTATTACAAGCCGCAGATGAGATGATGGGATCGTTAATAAACATCAAAGCATAATTTATTTGGAATTTCATATTGTGTTTAAATCCTTTCAGGACAAGCTTTTCTAACGTCTTTGTCTTATAGCTAAAAAAACCAAAATTTATTACAATAGCGATATTAGCCATGACTCAATGTTGACGTCATGGCTTGCTAAGTTATTAATAATTACGCACTAAAAAAACAAACGTGCATAGGGGTAGGGGTTAAATGTTTGTGAATTTTCGACGAGTCGCGGGTTGCGGCAAATTGTCGCATGTCTATCAACTGCGTCATCATGAGCTTGTTGTCAGTTGATGAAACCACGTTATTTATTGTCTCTTGCTGTGTTACTGCTTACGCTGTTTGCAGTGATCCTATCTATTGTGTTGGGTTCCTTAGTTCAATATTCCAGTCAAACTGAATTTTGTATTTCCTGCCATGAAATGCGAACTACCGTCTATGAAGAATACAAAAAAACCCGGCATTACCAAAATACCAGTGGTGTTCGGGCTGGCTGTGCTGATTGTCATATTCCTCATGACTGGACAACAACTTTATGGAGGAAATTATTAGCGGTGAAAGATGTTTATCATCATTTATTAGGCACTATTGATACGGAAGAAAAATTTGAGGCCCGCCGCAAAATTATGGCCGAACGAGTTTGGGAAAATATGCAGGCAAACAATTCACGGGAATGTCGTAATTGTCACGACTTTTCCGCAATGATTATTAGTGAGCAACGTAAACGTGCGGGCAAACAGCATAATCAAGCACAGCAAGATGGTGATACTTGCATTGATTGTCATAAGGGTATTGCCCATAAGGCCGTGCATGAAACCGAATTAAAGCAGGAGGATGCTGATGAAGAGATCCAGTTGGATTTTTAGAATAGTTTGTTCAACATTAGGAATGTTATTGATTGTTGCATTACCTGTTAGTGCCAAAGAAATTGATTGGGAAAAGGTTAAGGCAATGCCGATCGACTTGTTCTATCCAGGTCAGGCGTCTTGGGAATGGGTTTTAACCAAACACAAAGGTGCAAAAAGTGTACGCAAAGGCTCGCCTTGTTTGGAATGTCATGAGGGTGAAGAAAAAGCCATGGGCGATTTAATCGTAAAAGGTGGTTATCTTGAACCAAATACCATTGATAATAAACCTGGAACCGTTAAAGCAATCATAAAAGCTGTGCAAGATGATCACAATCTGTATGTGCAAGTTAAATGGGATGCGCTCGGTTTTACTAGTGGAAAAAAAGTGGATCAACAATTTAAGGCCAAAGTTGCTGTTATGCTTTCAAGTGAGGAAGTGAAAGAAGTGCCGGTCGCGGGTTGTTGGGGATTCTGTCATAGCGATGCTACCGGTATGGCATTTAGTGAGAATAAAACACGCGAACTGTATTTGTCTAAATCACGGATCAAATTAAAACGTAGTGGCGGCGGCGATGACTTGATTTCGTCAAATGAATTGAATGACTTGTTGATCAAGAATTATTTTGTTGAATATTGGCAAGCACAATTGGCAGCGAATGAAACAAAAGTCGTCAGTGGTTATATTTTGGAAAAGCGCCATGCTCATAAATCTGCCGTGGTTGATGTGTCGTATTCACAGCAAACCGGTGATAATACGTTGGTTTTCGTTCGTCCGTTGCAAACGTCGCTTGCACCAACAAAAAAGTTAAACCAATTGAAAAATTTTTACATGGGTTTTGCTATTCATGATGATTATGCTGAAGGGCGATTTCACTATGTATCGTTTGCGCGTCGAATGAGCCTAGATGGTTCGACAGCGGATTATAAGATTAAAACTATAGATTAGGGGGATGATGTGTATCGAATCAGTTTTTTAGTTAGTGTGCTCATGATGAGTATCAGTTTCAGTTTGTTACCAAAGCAAGCAGATGCGACAGCTGCTTTTGCTCGATCAACTGGCGCCAGTTGCAATAAATGTCATACGGCATCATTTCCGCGTCTGACCATGAAGGGCGAACGTTTTATGCGAAATGGTTTTCAAATGCGTAAGCAAGCAGACGACCTTGCATTTGGTTTGGATGATGAAGCGCTTAAAGATTCTGACGAGATTGTGAAGAAAGTGTCAGAGATTCTTAGTGTCACTGGTGGTACTGAATTAATGAGCAGTAATAGTGACGATGCGTATCCAGCTTTAATTGCCCAAAAAGATATTAGTCTGTTGGCAACCACAAGTGTGAGCAAAGACTTTGCGGTCTGGGCGGGTGTGGAAATCAACGATGAAACGGTGGAGTTACATCGGTTTTTTATTAGTCGTACAAACTTTTTTGACTCTACATGGTTCAATGCGCGAGCGGGTTCACTTGATCCAACCACTTGGACTTCGTTTTATGGTCACGGCGCTGCATTGGATTCAGCAAGTTCCGGTATTGGTGCCTATGGAGGCGGACATCATGGCGGTGGAAGTGGTTTCACGCCGGTAGGTATCGGTTTTGATGAGCAAAATGGAATTGAATATTATGGTTATAATAAGGCCTTGTTCTGGTCTGTGGGTTTAAGTAACGGCAGCTCTGCCCATGGTGATGATCATGGTGACCTCCAAGCGCATAGTAGTTTGCCTGCAAATGAAGCTCACGGTGTAACCACTGAAACACATCATGCCACGGGTGCAGACAAACTCGATTATTGGGTGGTGGGGCGTTTTGATTTTCTTAAGGACAGTTCAATGTCTTTGCTTTGGTATAATGCTAATGGCTCTCAGGAGTTGCAGATGTATTCGCTTGCTGCAAATTTACGTTTCAAAAAACTCGATTTGCGTGGACAGGTGAGTTTGGATAATACCGGTAACGATGATCGTTACTCACGCATGGGTATTACCATGCAAGCGGATTATGCTATTGCGAAAACACTTGCAGGTATTTTGCGTTTTGATACGACAGATCATGGTGTGGGTTCTGATTCTGTGGAAACTCAAGTTACGGCAGCCTGGATTTATAAACCGGTGCAAAATATTAAAGTGACGTTTGCGTATGTAGCGGAACTCATGGCTGCAGCTGAGCCATCGGCGGACGGTCATGCGCATGGTCATGCCGGAGAAACGGCGATCAGTGGTTTTGGTAGTCATGCTACGGCGCGAATAAGATTTATGTTTTAATTTTAACTAGTGTAGTAAAAAAACAATGAGGATCTTGAAATGAAGAAATTTAATTGGGGTGTAATGGCTTTAATCGCACTGTTTGCGTTGAGTGCTTGTTTTCATGGGGATCATGATGATGACGATGACCATGATGATGCCGATCAAAATATTAGTTTTAAAGCAGAGGTCAATGCTGAGGAAACTGAATTGGCTGGCGTGAGTGCAGCATCTGGATTAGCGGCTGCGTTTGATTTCAGTATTGACCATCACGAAATGACACTTGGTGGAAGCGTTACGATTAGTAGCGGTACTGCTTCAACCGTAGCAATTTATAAAGCCTTTGCTGGGAAAACAAGCGACACAGCAGTGATTAATTTTTCAGATGATGATGGTGATAAAACCTGGACTATTGCTGCGGGTGAGAATGTTAACTTGACTCATGAAGAAGTAGAGGCGTTTGAACATGGTGAATATTATCTCAATATTGTCGATAGCAATGGTAACGACGAAATGCGAGCCCAAATTTTGGGTGCAGAAGCAAGAATTTATACCGTGGATTTAACGCCTAATGCGTCCACTGCGAGTGGCCAAGCGGTATTAACCTTAATGAACAATGAGGGCGCTTATGTGGCTTATGTTCGCCTGCAAGATATTACCGAAGCTGAAATTACTGGCTTGCATATTCACAATCGAAATGCAGGTGATGCGGTAGTATTAGGCTTAGCTGTTGATGGTACAGAAACGGATTTAGTTTATAAAACAGCCGACGCGGCCACGCCTCTGACTCATATGCAGATTATGGACTTAGTGAATGGTGATTTTTATGTGAATGTACACATGGATTCTTCAGTCGTATTAACCGGTGATTTGGCATTACACCGTGAAGGTGGTGCGCCCCATCATTAGTGCGTAATATTTGTGCAAAAAAGCCAGCGTTATGCTGGCTTTTTTTTGCATCAAGGCAATGTTAGTATGTTTTTGTTAAAGCAAGAATCATAAATATATAAGAAAATTAGAATGAACTAATGTTTAAGTCATTAATAGTGTTTTAATAACCCTACAGGCAAAATTGGTATATGAAGCTAAGCAATATACTTTTTAGTCTTATTCTGATCTATTCGTTAACCGGTTGCTTTAAACCCGCATGGGATTCTCCTCAGCAAGTCGCAGAAAATCAGGATGTTATTCTTAACGATGAAGTTTTGGCTGCGCTCGGGTTGACCTTATGGCAGGACATGAGCAGCGACCTGCGTTTCCCCACGTTTTTAAAACTTGCGGATAGTGTTGCGATGGAGTACGAAGTGACTCGTGCGGGTGGTTTTTGTGTACGGCCCAATGCGGTGAATAATTGGCAAGTCATTGATGGCAATGTTTATACCGATGAAGTGATTCGAGTACGCTATGAACTAGACAATCAGATTATTAAAGAAACCAATTTAGCTAATGCCAGCGCCACCACATTTGAAGCGTATAGCAATTGCGAGCAAGTCAGCATCTGGGATGGTGTGTATCGCCGGGTAGGCAATGGCAAAGTAAAAGAATATTGGCGCATCAATGGTGATTTGACCCAACGCTTTGTTGAAGAAAAAGCGCTTAAATGTTTTCAAGCCATTCAAGTCAGTGAGTGGTGGATGACGCAGAATGGTCAAAGCGCAAATCGTATTGAGGTAGTTTTTCTTGATAGTCTTCAGGCAGAAGTAAGTGCGCAATTGGTCAGTGATAATAAAGTTGATATAGAAAAGCTGGTGCTGTGTAGTATCTAATTTCTTAAAACGTCAGTGCGCGAGTTTCAATGCCTGCTGTGCGATGTCTGTGAAATAGTCCCCTAGCCAACGACCATAGACACTTGAGCGCGTTACCGTGTAATGATGCTGATCATATCGATCGCTAGGCATTAGATAACCTATGTAATCTCCATTAAAACTTATTGCCCAGGCTTGCAGATCATCGGGCCTGTTTTGTTCCAAGCGCTGTGCAAGTTCACCTGAATAATCACCTGGAAAGCCCATTAGCATTACCGGTCCTAAACGTAATAAATGAACATAACTCTGTTGGCTTTGATGGAAAAGCGAATGCACCATATAGGGCGATAAACGGGTATTTTTGCTAATGCGAAAGTGAGCAGTGGGTAAATCCAAATTGAATAAATGTGAATCAATTACCGCATGCGCTTGTTGCCATTGGTGTAAAACAAATTCAGCAGAGCTGGGTGGCTTTTCTTCCGCCCGTAAGATAATTGAAACCAAACGATCACTATAGGTTTCGATTGTTTTCTGTTGATCCTTCTCGATTGATTGGGACATTGTTGTTTGCGGCATAATACCAGCGACTGCGCCAGCCGCAAATAAAACCGGTGTATTCATTTGCTGGCTTAGTTTGTATTGTAGTAAACCGGGATAGTCTCCGCTGAGCGAATGATTAGTTGCATCAAGCAAGGTAGGATGCGCGCCAAAACTAAGTAACATCGCAAGATTCTGCTGGTGCTGATCGAGAAGTTTTAACAGGTGTATGCGGCCGTGGGCCGGACTTTGATCATCTAATTGATTGACTAGCAGTTGATTGGCTAATGTTGGTTTAAGATCGATACGTTGGTATTGCAGTTGTATGGGTTGCATGGCATAACGACTGTCTAATACTACTCGTGCGAGTTTATCCGCGAGTATCGAAAAATATTCAGCATCATATGCACCAAGCACCGATTCACCGATCAAACCTTTCGCATAGGCACCGGGACCGGCGTGGGTATGGCTAGCTGTAAAAAAAAGTTGTTCACGACTTAAACCGGTTTTTTCAGCTACTGCGTCAATTATATCTGGCAAGGGTAATAACCATTCGACAGCAATAATCGTTACAATTTGCTCTTGATTGCTAAGACTAATGGCTTGCGCATATACACGATGTGCAACCGACTCAAAGTTTTTTAATTGCCGGGCATTAAAACCACCTAAAGCAATGGCCTTGTTGGGAGTAATATCCACACGGCCATAACCCGCCTGAAGTGGGGATGCACGTCGATCAAAATGCTGCTGCTGTAGCCGTCGCTGAGTTTCTGTGTAATAAGTGCTTTGCTGGTAGGCCAATTCATGGTTGGGCCAAGGACCCACCACCCCAACAAATAATAGACTTAAGCCTAAAAGCCAAATCAACATAGTATTTTATATCCCAGAGTTGCTAGAATAGACGCCTTTTTCACAAAGATATCGATATTGGTAACTAGTATAGCGAAAATGGCGCGGAAACGATTGATTTTGGGAGGAATTCGCTCAGGAAAGAGTGCTTATGCGGAAGCGTTGGCACATGCAGGGCATTTACCGGTTTGTTATGTGGCGACTGCCGTGATTGAAGACGAAGAAATGGCGCAACGAATTCAAAGTCATCAACAACGTCGACCGAATGAGTGGCTATTGTTAGAAACACCGATCAATTTAGTAGATGTTTTTTCACAAACAGAATTAGCCCACTATTGTTTATTAGTGGATTGTCTCAGTGTCTGGTTAAGCAATGTGTTATGTGCACAACCAGAAACAATTGAGCAACAAATTGAACATTTGTGTCGGACTATTGAATCGACGCAGCAAGATATAATTTTAGTCAGTAGTGAAGTCGGCATGAGCTTAGTATCTACGAATGCACTCGGTCGACGCTATAGTGATTTTTTGGGTAAGCTTAATCAGCAATTGGCGCAGGTATGCGACGATGTGATTATGGTTGTTGCAGGTTTGCCAATGGTTTTGAAGGGGGATGTTACATGAATTGGATAGCTGAAAAGCTTGCTTCATTAAGTACGGAATTTAGAGATAAAGCGGTGGAGCAGCAATCACAACTGACCAAGCCGCCCGGATCACTCGGACGTTTGGAACAAATTGCGATTCAAATGGCAGCGATGCAAGCTACCACTCAACCACATTTACATAATATATACATAAGTGTTTTCGCTGGCGATCATGGTGTGGCGGATGAAGGCGTTTCGGCATTTCCACAAGCAGTTACTGCCGAAATGGTGAAAAATTTTGCTCGAGGCGGGGCAGCGATTAACGTTTTGGCGAAAAGTATAGGTGCTACATTAGAAGTCGTAAATCTAGGAACTGTCGCAGCGGTGGATACTTATGAAAACGTACTAAGTCGATCTATTGCGCCAGCCACGGCAAATTTTGTCCATGGCCCGGCCATGACAACCGAACAATTAGAGCAAGCGATGGAAGAGGGTGCACAAGCAATTATGCGCGCGATTGCCAATGAAGCTGATGCATTTATTGGTGGTGAAATGGGTATTGCGAACACCACCGCTGCGAGTGCCATGGCCTGCGCATTGCTCAAACGTCCGGCCACCATGTTAGCCGGTCCTGGAACGGGCCTAAATAAAGATGGTGTTCGTCATAAGGTGCAAGTTATTGATAAAGGTTTGCACAACAATAAAGCACGATTAACGTCACCACTGGCATGTTTGCGTTGTCTAGGTGGATTTGAAATAGCTGCATTATGTGGCGCTTATATCAAAGCAGCGCAAGTAGGACTGCCTATTATTGTGGACGGTTTTATCAGTAGTACAGCGGCATTAGCTGCGGTGAAAATTAATCCTGAGGTGCGCGATTGGATGATTTTTTCACATGCGTCTGCCGAACCTGGGCATCAAATTATTGTGCAAGCATTGGATGCAAAGCCACTGTTGAATTTGAATATGCGCTTGGGCGAAGGTAGTGGTGCAGCGACTGCGGTGCCGTTAATACGCCTAGCACTGGCAACGCACAATGATATGGCGACTTTTGCTGAAGCAGGCGTTTCGGAAAAATTAAAATAGTTGGTGCTCAAAAAGCATTGTGACAAATTTATGGGAAACGGTATTTGAATGCCATTTAAAATATTTTTAAAATTGCAAGCTTCTGACCTGTTATTCGCACTGAAGGACGAGTTAGTATGAAAATAATTCGTTTGCCCATACTCATGGTTGCTTTGCTGTCATTGTTGATGACGCTTACGGCTCGATTGGTGACTTTGCAAGGTTTCACTTTTGAGTCTCAATTCGTAGTAGCTGCAGTTCTATTTTTATTTGGGCTTATCGTGATTGCTGTGAGTGCACTTAGTTTTATTCGCGCACAAACTACGGTTAATCCGTTAACGCCGCAGGAATCAAGCGCATTGGTCACATCCGGTAGTTATCAATTTTCGCGTAATCCAATGTATATTGGCTTTTTTACATGGTTGCTCTCAGTGTTTGTGATACTGGCAAATTGGATAAATATTTTATTTCTAATTGCTTTTGTGTTTTTAGCCAATGCGTTTTATATTAAACCCGAAGAACAGGCACTTAAAACCATTTTTGGTTCAGCGTATGATGATTACTGTCAGCGTGTGCGACGTTGGTTGTAGAAAAAAGTTGGTTATCGTGAAATTGCAAAAGGTTTGAAGCGGAGCAATGATTCGCTCTGCTAATTTTGTCAATGTTCAGAAATTACTGCGAACATCCACACAGGTGGTAATCAATGTATTTGTGGTTTCAGTAGTGATTATTAATGAAATATTCAAATGAGCACAATAAGCAATGTCCTCCAGAGTTGGGGTACGCCACACTACATAGATAATTTGAAGGCATTTTTAAGTCAAATATCAATTCACGAACTGCCTTTGCAGCAGGCGATGAATGCTGGGTTTTGTATTGATGATCAATTATGCCAGTTTATGCATATCGAAAGCAAACGCGATGCTTCTCAATTCTCAATCAAGCTAGGCGTGTTTTTTCAGACCTGGTTGGTCGGTTGTAATTGTAGTGATGACCCTGGTACTGAATCACCGAGCGCGGAATTTGCCGAAATTATATTGTTGATTGACGCGGACTTCGATACCTATGCTTTTGTTGCTGCTTAAGCCCAACTGTTTTTTGATTTGGCTAAACGGGCTTGAAATATGCTAAAGTTGGCGTTCGAATAAGCGATTGGAATATCCATCGTTTTGCGTTTATCGGGACGGACAAACGTAGTGTCAATTCAAGTACTCAAACATAAGACAATAGCTTTTTTCGTGGTGTTGGCAATAACCATCGCTAGTGTAGAATTGTTAACCCGCTTAAATGAAGCGTCGGTATTTTCTTTACAGGAAAATATATTACTTAAGCTGCAAATGTTTCGTCTGCAGGATAAGACGGATATTTTATTTATCGGTAGCTCGCGTGCCCAAGACGGAATCGAACCCGAAGTGATCCAGCATGAGCTGGCACAACAGCATTCGCAATGGAAAAATATAAAAGTCTTTAACGGCGCCTCGCCCGGCGCCAGTTTAAAGCGTTTGGCTTATGTCGCGGATAAAGCTCTGGATAAACCGGGTTTGAAAGTATTGGGTATTGAATTATCTGATCCGCAGTTAGTCAATCGCAACTGGAACCCGTCATTCTATTCAGAAGAACCCGCAACCAATGTTGAAGATTTTCTGCAAAAAACGCTGGCAAAATACTCCTACTTAGTTCGTTACCGAAAAAGTTTTCGAGTCAATAATTTATTGCAATCGCCCTTATTGATTTTTGCAAACTATAGTGATGGCACCGAATGGTTTCGTCGAGGCTTGATTACTCAATCGTGGGCGGATTCAGAAACGCCTATGGATGAGAGCGATCGACGCCATTGGCGTCTCCATATTGTTAAAGCTGATGCGAGTCAGAGTATAGGTGTAGTCGAAAATTCGGATGCGCAAGAGGTTTATGAAGCCATAGCAGAAAAAGCTCGGCAACGCGGGGTGCGTTTATTTCTATTTGTTCCACCACTGACCGGTGCGGTTATGCAACGTGAATGCAGTGCACATCATTTAGCTTCTTATCAACAGTTTGTGAACCTCACTCAAGCACCACTCATTATGCACGCTTGCGAGAATTTGCGCGCAGTTTTCTTTTATCCACGAAATCGCAGTCATTTGAATAAAATCGGACGTACTATTTGGTCACGAAATCTGACGCAGATTTTGGCGCAAGAAATTTTATTAACGCCTGTGGAGCAAAGCAATGCTTTTTAATAGTGCGACTTTTGTATTTTTGCACTTGTTTATTTTTGCAGCTTATTGGCTCAGTCCAAAACAATCATGGCGCCTGTTTTTTCTCGCGATCGGATCCATTGTTTTTTATGGATGGTTTTATTGGCCAGGCCTGTTCATTATTGGAGGATCGATTCTCGTCAATTATTTTCTGGCCATCAAAATTGATCAATCCCGAAGCAAGCAATGGTTGACCATTGCTGTGGTGATTAACTTATTGGTTTTAGTTTATTTTAAATATGTGGAATTTTTAGCTCGAAGTTTCTTGCAAGTACTAGCGACCTTCGGTTTATCGGTTGATATGCCAGTACCGCCGCAATGGTTGCCCTTAGGCATATCTTTTTTCACGTTTCAAATTGTGGCGTATCTGGTCGATGTGTATAAACAAAAAATTCATGCAGAAAAGAATTTTCTGATTTTTAGTGTATTCGTTGGTTTTTATGGACAGTTAATCGCCGGTCCAATTGTTCGTTCGCATGAATTTATGCCGCAATTACTCAGCAAACGTGAATTTCGCTTTGATCAATTACAACTCGGCTTTTTCTTTTTTATTACTGGCTTGATGTTAAAAGTTACCGTGGCGGATACTTTGGCTCAATTTGTGGATCATGGATTTGATCACATCGATAAATTGCAAACTCACATGGCCTGGTTGACTATTTATGCGTTCGCGATACAGATTTTGTGCGACTTCTGGGGCTATTCCACCATTGCCGTCGGCAGTGCTTTAATGCTGGGAATCAAATTGCCGATTAATTTTAACTCGCCATATAGTTCGCGTTCCTTACGGGAATTCTGGCGGCGTTGGCATATTACTTTATCGACTTGGCTACGTGACTATCTCTACATCCCGCTTGGAGGCAATCGTAAAAATACGCAAACAAACTTAATTGCGACCATGACCTTGGGTGGCCTATGGCATGGTGCCAGTTGGAATTTTATTATTTGGGGATTGCTACATGGGGTGTGGTTGGCCACCGAACGAGTGTTTACAAAGCACCAAGATGTAGATTCAACGGGAACATTTTGGTCAGATTTAGTTAAAAAATTACTCGTGTTTCATGGTGTCTGCCTATTATGGGTGTTTTTCCGTGCGCAAAGTTTTTCAGATGCGGTACTGTTTTTGCGCCAACTGCTAGTGCCACCCTATGAATTCAGTTCAAGTGTGCCGGCAACGTTAAGTACTTTGATTATCATATTCGTGATATTTCAAAAACGAGTGGCCAGCTATTTAATTGATGATAAGTTCCTACGATTTAGTTTGGCCAAACAAGTAGCATTGTCCTTGCTCATTTTGTTAGTAACCTTGTCATATGCGCAGGCGCGGCTGGATTTTATTTATTTCGTTTTCTGATTAATCCTGTATCAACTTATAGCGAGAAATTAAATTTTAGATTGAGTCAATTTCGCTGTTCTTGCTTTTAAATGAGCTAAATCAGTAACAATTTTCGCTGATATGGGTTAGAATGGGCGTTCGAAGCAAACAATGAACAAATCTATGTATCCAATACTCCAACAAACCTCTATTGCTTCATGAGAAACAAAACATGAAGAAAAACCGGTTCGATCAAGACCCTTTTGCTGAACGCGAAGCGCAAAAATACGAAAGCCCTGTGCCGAGTCGGGAGTTTATTCTTAAAGTCCTAGGCGATGCCGGTCAATTGTGGTCTCAGCAGCAGCTTGCGGAACACTTTAAGCTTCACAGCGAAGATGAGCTCGAAGGTTTACGCCGTCGCTTACGTGCCATGGAGCGTGACGGGCAACTGATTCGTAATCGCAAAGGCGGTTATGGTATTGTCAAAAAAATGGATTTAATTCGTGGTCGTGTGATTGGTCACCCTGATGGTTTCGGATTTTTAGTACCCGATGATGGTGGTGATGATCTTTTTATTACCGCTAAGCGTATGCGTAGTATCTTACATGGTGATCGTGTAGTCGCACGCGTCATGGGTTTGGATCACCGTGGCCGTCGTGAGGCAGCACCGGTCGAAGTTTTGGAACGCGCTAATCATGAAGTGGTTGGACGCTTTCATCAGGAACATGGCATTTCCATAATCATTCCTTCGAATAAACGCCTCAGCCAAGATATTTTGATACCACCTGAAAAACGTGGCGCTGCAACTCAAGGTCAAATTGTTGTAGCAACCATTATCGAACAACCCAACTGGCGTTCACAACCTATCGCTGAAATCAAAAAAATTCTAGGTGATCACATGGCGCCAGGAATGGAGATTGATATTGCCATTCGCTCACATGAGTTGCCCAATGATTGGCCCATGGATGTGAAATCGGAAGCCACGATTTACGGCGCAGAAGTTCCTGAGCAAAACAAACAAAACAGAGAAGATATTCGTCAACTACCGTTAGTTACCATCGATGGCGAAGACTCCAAAGATTTCGATGATGCGGTTTATGTCGAAGCTCATGCAAAAGGCTATCGTTTATTGGTGGCTATTGCTGATGTGGCATCCTATGTGAAAAAAGATTCTGCTTTGGATAAAGAAGCATTTAATCGCGGCAATTCGGTTTATTTTCCCGGCCGAGTCATACCCATGTTGCCGGAAGTGCTATCCAATGGTTTGTGTTCTTTGAATCCTAATGTGGATCGTTTGTGTATGGTCTGTGAGATCATTTTTAATAGCAACGGCACGGTGTTCTCTTATCGATTTTTTGAAGGCATTATGCGTTCCGCTGCGCGGTTGACCTATACCGAAGTCGCTGCTGTATTGCAGGAGCGTATCGCCAGTGAACGCAAACGATTCAAAAAGCTGTTGCCGCATTTAGAGGCTATGTATGAGCTTTACCAAATACTTGCCAAGCGACGCGAAAAACGCGGTGCGATCGAATTTGAAACCACAGAGACTCGCATTGTATTTGGCGAGCAGAAAAAAATTGATCGTATAGTGCCAGTGGTGCGTAACAATGCGCATCGTTTGATAGAAGAGTTCATGATTATCGCCAATGTGGCTGCGGCCGATATTTTACAACGAAATCATTTCCCAACCTTATATCGAGTGCATACCGGTCCGTCCGATGAGAAATTTGAAGATTTAAAAGCTTTTCTATCAGAGTTTGGTTTAACCATGCCAGGTAAAGCCACATCTTCACCGCAGCCTAAACATTATGCAAAGCTACTGCAACAAGTCAAAACACGCCCGGATGCGCATTTAATTAATATGGTATTATTGCGCAGTTTGAGCCAAGCGGTCTATTGTCCCGATAATCAAGGTCATTTTGGTTTGGCATTTGATGCCTACGCCCATTTCACCTCACCGATTCGTCGTTATCCGGATTTAATGGTTCATCGGGCTCTCAAGCACTTAATTCATAAACGCAAAGCTAAAAGTTTTCATTATTCTCATTCCGATATGGAGTTGATCGGTGAACACTGTTCGCGCACCGAGCGTCGAGCTGATGAAGCGACACGTGACGTCACTGACTGGTTAAAGTGTGAGTTCTTGCAGGATAAAGTGGGTGAAGGATTTAATGGGCGTATTAGTGCGGTAACAAGTTTTGGTTTGTTTGTGGAGCTTGATGACTTGTTTGTTGAAGGTTTGGTGCATATTACCGCGTTAGATAATGATTATTATCACTTTGATGCAGTCAATCATCGTCTGGTGGGTGAACGTAGTCGTAAGATTTATCGCTTATCTGATCCCGTGCGAATTAAAGTTATGCGTGTCAATTTGGATGATCGTAAAGTTGATTTTGAATTGGCCGAGCGTCGTACCAAAGACAGAAGCGCAAAAAAAACCGGGCGTCGACACAAAGCCAATAAACAACATAAAAAAGCCAGACCAAGGCGTTAAGCATGAGCGAGATGATTTATGGCGTGCATACGGTGCGCGCAGTTTTGCAGAAGGATCCGAGTAATATCTTCGAAGTTTTATTGCAGGACAGTCGGGATCGTAATCAGCGTATTAATGAAATTGAAGCCTTAGCCAATCAAAACAACATTCCAATTCGTTATTTACCAAGACGACAACTCGACGATCTTGTTGATGGTGCGCGTCATCAAGGTGTCATTGCGCAATCGCGTGGCATGACCAGTCTTGATGAGGCATTTTTAGAAAATCTGATAAGCCAACAGGCACATGCGCCGCTATTATTAATTCTTGATGGTATTCAAGATCCGCATAATCTGGGTGCCTGTTTGCGCACAGCTGATGCTGTAGGTGTTGATGCAGTTATTGCACCTAAAGATAAATCCGTTGGGCTAACGCCTGTGGTGCGTAAAACAGCGGTGGGCGCGGCGGAAACCATTCCGTTTGTTCAGGTGACGAATTTAGCGCGAACCATTAAACGATTGCAGGAACTTGGTGTGTGGATTAGTGGTGCCTCAGCAAATGCCGATCAAACACTTTATGACCTGGATTTTACCGGTGCTAGTGCAATTGTTATTGGCGCAGAAGGCAAAGGGCTGCGACGTTTGACCGAAGAACACTGTGACTATTTAATGAAAATTCCCATGCAAGGCAGTGTTGAAAGTTTAAATGCATCGGTTGCCGCCGCTGTTTGTTTGTTTGAGGCCAGGCGCCAGCGTTTAACTAAATAAAACACAATTTATCATCTTGCTTGATTGCCTAGAAGCCACACTTCCCTCTGAACCGTGTTGAGTGCTAATCACGCTGTCGGCACTGAAATCTAATTATTGCTGTTTTCATTTAATTCTTGTTTTTTTTTCTTGAGTTTGGCGCATGTCCCAGGTTTATACTTTTGTTTTGAAACCCATCGATCAGGGAGTAAGCCATGTACGCTGAAACTAGCCAAACGACGATCATGCAACACACACTACACCAATTAGAGCTTTGTAAAAACAACTTGTATCAGTTGCAACAAAGCTGTTGCATGGCTGAACGTAGTCAATCTATGCAAAAACTATTAGTAGTCTTTCATCAATGCGAAAATACCTTAAATATCAGGTCTGATGTTTCACAATTAAACCAAGTAGAGGAGCAGCTTATGCAGATTGGAGCGCAATTGGGGCAATTGCACGTGTCTTGCTGTACGTCAACGCGTGAGAAAATTTATCAGAAACTACTGCATGGTTTAAACAAAATTTACCTCAACCTGCAAGTCTTATTGGGTCGTGACTCGCACTGATTTGATCGTTAGGTGGCGATGAAATTCTCAATTTCCTCAAGTAACTGGGATTCAGAAAAGGGTTTTAATAAGACCGATTGAATGCCTTGAGATTTCAGCGCATGTTTATCAATACCTTTGCTGTAGCCGGTTGCAAGAATAATATTCAATTCTGGATTGATCTCTAAAAGAATTTTTGCCATTTCAGTACCGAGCATGTCTGGCATAAGTTGATCGGTAATAATTAAACCAAACGAATTTGGATTGTTACGCACAAAGGAAATTGCTTGAGTTGCATTTTTAGCGGTAGTCACCTGATATTTGGTTTTTTCTATAATGGCTTTCATGAGTCGGCAATACAGAGGTTCATCATCGACAAATAAAATCTGGAGTGTCTTATTGATGGATTTTGTAGCCAAGCTGAATTTTTCAATCGCTTCAGTTTGGGCTTCATTTATCGGGAAAAACAATTTAAAACACGCGCCCTGATTAAGGTCGCTGCTCACGCTGATTCCGCCACCATAGCTTTGCATTATGCTATAGGCTACAGCGAGCCCCATGCCGGTGCCTTCACCGACCGATTTGGTGGTAAAAAAAGGCTCAAAAATTCGAGCACAAACATCTTTACTCATGCCATGCCCATTATCAGAAAATTCCAAACAAACATAATTGCCCGCCGCCAATGATTTTGATGCGGTTGAAAGGAATTTTTTGCTTAGTGTTATATTGACTTGGCCGTGGTGTTCCATCGCATAGGACGCGTTTTGCATTAAATTGATGAGAATTTGACGCAATTCCTGTAAATCAATTGTGACCAAGCTAGGATCGATTGAGCCGTTAAAATTAATATCAATTGAATTTGCAGTGATGTCCTGAAGAAAAGCGAGTTCTTCAGGGAGTTGTCGCCATAAATTAATAGCTTGTAAATTTTTAGAGCTACGGTGTCCCAAGGCGAGCATCTGTTCAACCAGTGTTTTTGCCCTATAGGTGGCGTTGGAAATCTGCTCGAGATAGCTTTGTTCTTTCTCAAGCTGGGTGATTGCTTTTAACAAATCGGTATAGCCCATGATAATACCGAGTAAATTGTTGAATTCGTGTGCAATACCTCCGGCTAGTGTGCCGATGGCTTGCATTTTTTTCGCATGTTGATATTTTTTTTCTGCGGCAATTTTAGAAAGCTCTAATTCTTTTGATTGCGTAATATCGAGCCAATTACCGACAATGTCTTTGACTTCACCATTAGCATCATAACTGAGGCGTAATTCATCATGCATCCAAACATAATGTCCTTGGCTATGTTGAAAGCGGTATTCGTGACTATGGAATCCATGTTCAAATAATTGTCCAAGATTATTGAAAATCTCTTCTCGGTCATCGGGGTGGATATTAGAAGCCCAAAAATTCGGGTTATTTATAAAATCCTCGGGTTGATAACCCAGTTGTCTGGTTACATTGTGGCTAATAAAAGTGGCGGGAAAGGTGTCTGATGGCTCGCAACGATAAACCACAGTTGCGCTGTTTTCAACTAACTCAACTAAATTCTGTTGCGCCGTCTGCATCTGATTATAGGTGTCGCTAAGATCAATCAAGGTTGCCAGTATGAGTGGCTCACTATTGTCGGTTGTTTGAAATATTTGAGCATGCATTTGAAGCCATAGAAATTTTCTCTTGATGGACCCAAGGCGGAATTCGATGGTTTGATCTTGCTGCTCACTCACCTGTTGTAACTGTGCTAAAACGTTGGGAGCGTCATCAGGATGTAAGTATTTCAACCAGAAATCACTATTTTTACTGCTAGTGTCTTGGTTATTGCCTAGCAATACTTTTCCTGTGTGATTAATATTAACGATCGCTAGTGTCGCCGGATCGAGCAGGCAAATGGCGTGAGGGAGTTGTTGCAGTAATTTTTCGTAGTCAAGCATGGGTTTTACCAATTCTTTTGATCCATTTATATGCATAGTCGAAGCCTGGTCGCATGGGAAAAGGTTGTAAGAAATAGACTTATGTATGCATCGGGTGGTGACATACAAGCTTGATGCTAGTTTAACGCGTACGCATTTAAGATTGCTAATCCCACATAAAATCAGTAAAATACGCGGCCCTAGCCATGGTGGTTAGGAATGAATAAACAGTGACTCCTTGCCTTACTGCCCCGATTCGGCAGAAGGCTTGTAACCCAAGAGGAGATTATATGAGACACTATGAGATCGTGTTTTTGGTCCACCCTGACCAAAGTGATCAAGTTCCAAGCATGATTGATCGTTATCGCACCACAATCGAGTCAAATGGCGGCAAGTTACACCGTTTGGAAGATTGGGGGCGACGTCAATTGGCTTATCCTATTCAGAAAATCCACAAAGCTCACTACGTGATGATGAATATTGAGTGTGAACAGCCGGTACTCGATGAGTTGACCAGTGCTTTCCGCTTCAATGACGCAGTTTTGCGTAATCTCGTGGTTCGTCGCAAAGAAGCAGTCACTGAGACTTCGTTCATGATGAAGAACAAAGATGATCGTGATGAACGTCCAGCACGTGCGCCTGTAGAGGTTGTTGAGACCGTGGTTGCATCTGACGAAGATGACGCTGGCGAGTCTATTGGTGCCGAAGCTTAAACTGAATAGGAGATAATAAATGTCACGTTTTTTTCGTCGTAGAAAATTCTGTCGTTTCACCGCCGATGGTGTTACTGAGATTGATTATAAAGATTTGAATACTTTGCGTAGTTATGTCACTGAGAGTGGCAAAATCGTACCTAGCCGTATTACTGGTACCAGCGCCAAGTATCAACGTCAATTGGCCACTGCAATCAAACGTGCGCGTTATTTGGCTTTATTGCCATATTCTGACGCACATTAATCGCAGTTAGAGTAAAGACCAGACCATGAAAGCCTTGGCGAATTACGCCATGCGCGGTCGCATTCAAGCCTTATCACTGAGTGCGTCATTTGCCGTAATCTCACTGGTGTTAATCCCACTTAGTGTGATTTTTACCACGCTGAGCGCGGCGGTGATTGCCTTAGTCACTTTACGTAAAGGTCCGAGTGAAGGTTTTCTGGTTGCGGCTGGGGCCACAGTAATTATCACTGCTGTAGGCATGGTTGTAGCCAAAGAAGTGATTTTAGGTTTGGCATATGCCATCGCGGTATGGTTGCCGGTGCTGACTATCAGTCTGGTATTGCGCCGCACGGTGTCATTATCCCTGGCATTTTTTGTTGCCGGACTGGTTGCCGTGGTTTTGGTGTTTGCAATGCACTCTAGCATGCAAGACCCGGTTGCTTGGTGGCAGGAAAACCTAGCCAAAATGCCAACCACGGAATTGCTCGGTAAAGAGTTTGTTGCAACCAGCGCCAAGCTGATGACAGGTTTACTCAGCGCCAGTTATTTTGTCACCTTGGCATCGAGCGTGGTTTTAGCTCGATGGTGGCAGGCCACATTGTTTAATCCAGGTGGATTTGGCAGCGAATTTCGTGGTTTGCGAGCGGGTAAAGTGGATAGTGTTATTGCACTAGCCACACTAATGCTGGCCTATTTTAGCGGTGGTTTGGGAAGTTTATTGGCAGATATAGCGATTGTGCTTATTACTGTTTATAGCCTACCCGGCTTGGCTTTTTTGCACGATTGGGCCAAACGCACTCAAGCCAACAGTTTGTGGTTAGTACTGGTCTATTTACTCTTGGCATTTGCGCCGCAACTCATGGTGTTATTCACCCTGGTTTCGATTGTCGACGCATACACAGATTTACGACGCTATATCAAAGATAAAGCGTCACCAGTTTAAAATTAACATCAGGCTCATGCAGCCTAAACGAGGTGAAACATGGAGATTATTCTTCTTGAGAAAGTAAAAAACCTAGGCACCATCGGTGATCAGGTAAAAGTACGTGCCGGTTATGGTCGTAATTATTTAATTCCCCAAGGTAAAGCGGTTGCTGCAACTGAAAATAATATCAAAGTATTCGAAGAGCGTCGCACTGAGTTAGAAGCCAAAGCCAATGATTCATTGGTTGCAGCTAAAGCCCGCGCCACTCAAATTGATAATTTGGGAACGGTTGAAATTACTGGTAAAGCCAGTGATGAAGGCAAGCTTTATGGTTCGATTGGTGTGCGCGAAGTAGCTGATGCCGTCACCGCTGCAGGTGTAGAAATTGGTAAAAACGAAGTAAGTATGCCTGAAGGTGCGATTCGCGCTATCGGTGAATATGAAGTTACCGCCATTTTGCATCCTGACGTTGGCACAGCTATCAAACTTAGCGTTATTGCCGAGTAGTCAGTTTCACATCTTTTTCCTCCTTGTAACACAAGGGGGATTGGGTGAGGGGTCACTAACAATAATATTCTATTAGCCCTCGAATTTGCTTTTGACCTATAATAATCAGTTCTAGTCGTCACGGGGGTCATATGCCGGATTCTGCTGTTACTTTTCCTGCACAAGACAAGGAAACCCAGCACCTCAAAATCCCACCACATTCAGTTGAAGCCGAACAATCCATATTAGGTGGATTGATGCTGGATAATAGTGCCTGGGATCAAGTGGGTGATTTGGTTATCGAAGACGATTTTTATCGCCACGATCATCGCCTGATTTTCCGCGCTATTGCTGAGTTGGCCGCGCAAAATAAACCTTTCGATCTAGTGACTTTATCCGAGTGGTTAGAGAGTCACGGAGAGTTGGATAATGCCGGTGGCATTGCCTATTTAGGCACCATCGCCAAGAATACACCTAGCGCTGCCAATATTGGAGCCTATGCAGCCATTGTACGCGAGCGCTCAATTTTACGTCAGTTGGTGACTGTTGGAGCAAAAATCACCGAAAGTGCTTTTAAAACCGATGGTTCTACTAGTGCTGAAGTGCTCGATAAAGCCGAACAAATGGTATTCGAAATCGCGGAGAAAGGCTCTCGAGGTAAAAAAGGTTTTGTAGGCATCAAAGAATTACTCAATCGCGCCGTCGACCGCATTGACGAATTATTTCAGCAAGACAATCCGATTACTGGCGCACCAACAAACTTCAGTGACTTCGATGATATGACTTCAGGCTTGCAATCTTCCGATATGATTATCGTCGCCGGCCGACCGTCGATGGGTAAAACCACATTTGCAATGAATATCGCCGAGAACGTGGCAGTGCATGCAAATCGCCCGGTTGCGGTTTTTAGTATGGAAATGCCGGGCGAACAATTGGCCATGCGTATGATGTCGTCTATTGGGCGCATCGACCAACACAAAATACGTACCGGTAAACTAGCTGATGAAGACTGGCCTCGCTTGACTGAAGCGGTGGGTATATTAGCCGAAGTTCCCTTATTTATTGATGATACCCCGGCGCTGAGTCCAAATGAATTGCGCGCTAAAGCCCGTCGTTTAACTCGCGAACATGGTCAATTGGGTTTAATCGTCATCGATTATTTGCAATTAATGCAGATTCCTGGGGGTGGTGAAAACCGCGCCACGGAAATTTCAGAAATTTCTCGCTCACTAAAATCATTAGCCAAAGAACTCAGTGTGCCGGTGGTGGCTTTATCCCAGCTGAATCGTAGTTTAGAACAACGACCGAATAAACGTCCGGTAATGTCAGATTTGCGGGAATCGGGTGCGATTGAGCAGGATGCGGATGTGATTGTTTTTATTTATCGTGATGAAGTTTATAACGAAGACAGTCCAGATAAAGGCACGGCAGAAATTATTATCGGTAAACAACGGAATGGACCGATTGGTACGGTGCGTTTAACGTTTCTTGGGCAATACACTCGTTTCGAGAATTATATTCACAATCTATACGACGATGAGGGCTATGAATGACCCAAGCCGCCGAGGCAACCATCGACTTAAGTGCATTACGACATAATCTACAAGTCGTAAAAAAACATGCACCGCAGGCAAAAATTATGGCGGTGATCAAAGCTAATGCCTATGGTCATGGCATGATGTCTGTAGCCAAAGCCTTAGAGCAAGCCGATGCATTTGCTGTGGCTCATATCGAAGAAGCGATTCAGCTTCGCGAAAAACATAAACAAAAACCAATTGTATTATTGCATGGGTTTGCTAACGAATCGGAATTAAAACGCGCATCCGCCTTAAGTCTGCAATGTGTTATTCACGATGAACGTCAGTTGAGTTTACTGCAAGCATTTTCACAAAAAATCAATCTTTGGCTGAAACTCGACACAGGTATGAATCGTTTGGGTTTTTCGCCAAATACAATTATGCAAGCCTATGGCTTACTCAAAGAAGATCACAAAGTATTAGGTTTGTTCTCGCATTTTGCCAATGCTGACCAAGTGGACGCCAAAAGTAATCAGCAGCAACTTAAACTGTTTCATGACACCAGTTTGGGTCCAGGTTTATGGCGAAGCATGGCCAACTCGGCTGCCATCTTGACTCAAGCTCATAGCCATTACGATTGGGTACGCCCAGGCATTATGCTTTATGGTGCATCGCCATTTTCGGATAAAAGTGCGCAATCATTGGGACTGAAACCGGTCATGAGCTTGAGCAGCCAAGTGATTGCAGTCAAAGATTTGGCCAAAGGCCAGGCGGTGGGCTATGGCAGTCGTTGGAAAGCTAAAGAGAATACTCGCATTGCTGTGATTGGATTGGGGTATGGTGATGGTTATCCACGCCATGCGGCCGATGGTACACCGGTGGTAATTAATGGTGAAAGCTTTACGCTTGCCGGGCGTGTGAGTATGGACATGATTTGTGTTGAGATAGGATCGAATGCAAGTGTCAATGTTGGCGATTCGGCAATTTTATGGGGACAGGGCGGACCAGCGATTAATACCGTAGCGCAATTCGCCGAAACTATTCCGTATGAACTCAGTTGTCGGCTCACCTCACGAGTCGTCTTCAAGGAAGTCGATAATGGCTAAAACTAAAGTCAGTTTTGTCTGTACTCAATGCGGTAGCGAAAGTCCTAAATGGATCGGCCAATGTCCCGATTGTCAGTCCTGGAATAGTTTTGAAGAAGTACAATCAGCACCTGCAACATCCGGTGGGCGTGCGCGTTTTGCCGGCTATGCAGGCAATGTTGGAAAAGCCGAACGGGTTTTAACCCTGGCACAAGTAGAAGCAACCCAAGAGTCACGCATCACTGCAGGCAGTGAAGAATTTGATCGTGTATTGGGTGGTGGATTAGTTTTTGGTTCGGTGGTTTTGCTCGGCGGTGATCCAGGAATTGGCAAATCGACGATTTTATTGCAAACCATGGTCAGTCTAAGTCTGGCGCATAAAGTGTTATACATTACCGGCGAGGAATCCTTGCAACAAGTGAGTATGCGCGCCCAGCGTTTAAACTTACAAGCCGATCGATTGCGTTTACTGGCAGAGACTCAAATCGAAAATATTCTTGCCACTGCGCATCAGGAAAAACCACGGATTATGGTAATCGATTCCATCCAATCCGTTTATACAGAAGCCGTGAATTCCGCTCCTGGTGCGGTGAGCCAATTACGTGAATCAACTGCACAACTGGTGCAATTCGCCAAGCAAACCAACACCGCCTTATTTTTAGTTGGACACGTTACCAAAGAAGGCGTGATTGCGGGACCCCGCGTATTGGAACACATGGTGGATACAGTTTTATATTTTGAAGGGGAACGCGATAGTCGCTATCGCATGTTACGCGCTGTAAAAAATCGTTTTGGTGCCGTGAATGAACTTGGCGTATTTGCTATGACCGATAGTGGATTGAAAGCCGTCAGTAATCCTTCGGCCATATTTTTATCGCGTCATGAAGAACCTGTCTCCGGCAGTGTGATTACCGTTACTCGGGAAGGCACACGACCGCTACTAGTGGAATTACAATCACTGGTAGACGAAAGCTATGCTGGTCACCCAAAACGCGTAACACTGGGCTTGGAACAGAACCGTTTATCTATGCTACTGGCAGTTTTGCATCGTCACGCACAAGTGGCTATGTACGATCAGGATGTTTATGTCAATGTGGTGGGCGGTGTCAGGGTTGCAGAAACTGCTGTAGATTTAGCGGTGTTAATGGCGGCCTTATCCAGCTTTCGCAATAAACCCATTGATAATCATTGGGTCGTATTCGGAGAAGTTGGATTAGCAGGAGAAATTCGTCCCGTTCCCAGCGGTGAGGAACGGGTTAAAGAAGCCGTTAAACATGGATTCACAAAAATTATATTGCCTAAAGCAAATCAGCCACGAAACCTACCGAAAAATATTGAAATTATTGCTGTGTCTCGCTTAAGTGAAGCCGTATCACTTTTATGAGTTAATGACTAAGTTCTGCCAACTCACGATTTAAAATTTTGTCATCGCCAACGTTTAATTCAATTAACCGGCGCAAATGTGAAACCGAGTCAATATCAATATGTTTGCATTCAAAACCGACGTGATCATTTTCTGAATGTGTAGTTTCCACATCCATGCGAATAGCAAACACTTCTTCGGGTGGATGAATTTCAACTTTTAGCAATTCTTTCTGGTTGGAGACCCAATTTTGAGGTCGGCTAACAAGCATGCCTTTTAATGAAATATCAATGAGCTTTCCAGTCCATTTGCCATTGGGGCCTTTGATACTGACCACTGCTTCGAAAGGAATTCGAGAAAATCGACGACGTTCATGCGCTTTTTGCTGAGCTTGTGACATAGTTTAATTCCTGTGCTTAAATCCATTTAGGTGAATGACAATCAGGCTATCGGCAAACCGCGAATGTGATTTAAGTGCTTTTTTAATCTAGGATACGATTAAAGCCACGTGTCATAATGTTCGACATTTGCTTTAAGACGAGAAAAACGGCTAGGACCATGAAAAGAACTTTTCTAAAGCTGTATTTATGTGTAGTCATTCTGTACATGCTTGCTATTACCTCTGCACAGGCCGAGTTATTGAATACCTGGAAAAAAACTCTGGGAACTGAGCATTTTGTCTGGCAGGAATTTCGACCCTCAGACAACTCCATGTTGTTAGAAGAGCGTGGCTATCGCCTTACTGCTGGATTAAATAAGGAATGGAAACAATCACTCGATCAGGGGGAGTTTTCCAGAATTTATCAAAGTCAATTTCTGGCTTATTTTGGGCGAATGAATTATAGCGGGGAATCGTTTGACGAAAATGGAAATACGGCCGCCGTTTTAACAAATACGGATTATGCCGGTTTAAATAGTGTTTTTAGTTTGGGCATTCGTGGACTTAGTGTTCCTGCAAAATCTAGTATGGATTTACTTGCATCCCTAGGAGTCAATAACTGGATTCGTAATATTTATGATAGCGTCAATGCGGCAGGGCAAGGTGCCAGTGGCTATTTTGAATATTATTTAATTACTGATATGCAATTCGCATTGCGATTGAATCATGTGGGATCATATATTAACTGGTTACGAGCAGGTATTCGTGCACCGGTATTCAATTATGAATATATTGCTCTTCCATCCGCTGATTTTTATTTATATCCAGGACGTCAATTATCTTATTTCGCCGATATGAGTCTCAATAAACGATTTCTAAATATGCAAAAAACCGATCTAATTATTTATTATGAGGGTTATCGTTTCAGTCCTTCAAACTCGGTTCAAGTGGCAGAATTTCTTTATCAACAACCACAAAGTCATCTCGATAGTATTGGTATTCGCCTAGAATTCTAATTTTTTATTTAGTGAAATATGCTAAAATAAGTTTCTTTGTGTCCTAGCTTCCTAAAAAAACTATGATTATCTATGACTTAGAATGTGAAATTGGACATCGCTTTGAAGGTTGGTTTAAATCAGCTGACGATTTTCAGGCTCAAAACGATTCTCATTTAATCAGTTGTCCTTTATGTGAAAGCGCGACAATTAAACGTGTACCGTCGGCTCATTATGTCAAAGCCTCAAACCAGTCTGGCAACCAATCGACAACTGCGCCTATACCATCTGCGGAATCGCCGGCCGAATTTAAACACTGGTTAAATGCGTTGCGTCACCACGTTAAAAATAGTGAGGATGTGGGTGAGCGTTTTAGCGAAGAAGCGCGAAGAATGCATTATGGTGAAGCGGATAAACGAGCAATCAAGGGCCAGGCCACGACTGAACAAATTCAAAGCTTACACGAAGAAGGGGTAGACACTCTGAGTCTGCCTGATTTCCTACTCACTGATAAAAATAAGCTCAATTAACTAAACTTCGCAAGATTTTCTTTCACTATTTCATTTTGTTTCTTTTGCTCAAGTGACTTTAGTCAAACTGCAATCATACCGATAAGGGTCTGATTCGCATTTAATTTATCTTATATTGTTTACATTGAAATGAAGCCAACAAAACCTAACCCTAATCTATTAATCGCCGATGCGACTGATCAGCAAGCACGATATCGTTATATTGGCTTAACTAGAATTCTGGATGAGTTGAGCGAAGGTGTTGTTGTCATTGGTCGAGACAATAATATTATATCAATATCAGATAAAGTGCTCGATCTGCTCAAACTCGAGAAGAA
>JAOUJM010000411.1 GCA_029883265.1 Gammaproteobacteria bacterium | reverse complement strand
TAATAAATCTATTGCCTTAATCCCAGCACCCACGGCCCGTCTGGCGGCATCTAAGCTCCAGGGGTTCATGCTGGTATCAGCATCGAGTATGGTCTGTCCATGGGACGGTGCTGCGGCAAAAATTTTATCCACATAGTTTTTATCGTGGGCTAAACTTATATCCTCAATTTGCCCCAGCTCAATTGCTTGATCAAAACAATAATCTTGTGCGGTTTGGCGTAATTGTTTTTCAATGAATAAAATGCGTTGAGGCGACTCCGGATGCCCCATCTGCATTTCGTGCTTGGCACAATTAGGGTGAGATAGAATGACACACGCTGACTCGTTCATGATTCATCCCCTGGCAAGACTGTTTGATTGCATAGTAGCATAAAAATACAAATAAACTAGCGAGTAGCTACGCTGGTTGTTGAAGGCAATCATGCTTGAAAAGCTAAAAGTTCTCTGGAAGATTGCAAGAAAAAAAGCAAGTGGTTAGGCCGGTGCTGCTAACCTATTCGAGTATTCTTTGATCATTTATAGGTTAACAATAAACACCATTGTTACATGACAAACTACAATAATGTTTTTCGTTTGACAATATTTGAGAGGATGTTTTCAGAAGATAAATTTCTTTCGGAGAAAATTCACTGAATGTTTTTTGAACTGTCTTAAAGTTTCATCTTTTCTAACAGCGTCAATCGGTGCTTTTCGGAAACGAAAATAGCCGTTCCATCCTATGGAACGGCTATTCAAATTTTGTTGCCCTTAAAAACTTTCTATATCACCGTTTAAAAAGCGAATCAAAGGCCCCATGCGGCTGGCTTCAATTGTTGCGACGAGCTGATGATCCTGCCAGATATTGCCACTAGTAACCGATTGACCATCATCACTCAGCACTAACGCCATCAGGGTTCCAAGCTGATTTGCAAACTGAAAAACATTGCCCTTATCCGTAGACTTGCTCATTTCAAACGCTTCGCCATCATAGTCCAATTTTAGGTTGAAGGTCTTGTCTGGATTAATAGCCGATGTCCGTTGCAAAACATTAAAGCTCCAACTAACATTACGTTCAATATTCTGGCCTTGAAGATTCGGCAGACTTATTAATACATCGTTGCTACTGGTCAATGAAAACTGCTCACCATGTAATTTAGCCCATTCAAGATTGGTTGTGGGCACTTTTGTATTTAAATTTACATAAGACAAACTCATATCCCGAATATATACATGTTCATTCAAGCTATAACTCGACTTGCTTAACACTAATCGGTTCAGCGTCGGCAAACGCCGCAAACTTTTGTTCGGCCAAGCCAAGGCCCATTCATTATTTGCGTTTAAAACAACCGTTTCGGTACCGGCTAGTTGTTTTAAAACCACTCGCATTTCACCACTACCACCAAGACTCATTGGATATTCATAGTCTGTAGGTACAAATTGATAATAGGGATAAACACTTAACTGTTTCCATTGACCTAATACTGACCATTGCGTATGCAAGCGCTGATTGTGTAAATGAAACTCCATATTTTCACCGAGCAGCGATAAGTCCATGTCGATCATCGCTTGGTTACTAGAAAACAGTCTTGGGCTGATTAAAAGCGTGAGATTCATAGTACCTAAACCATCAACCACCGCGTTATTCAAACGTAATTGTTTGGCATCTCCGATTAACTTTAAAACCACGACTCCACTCATATTCAAGTGATCGGATAACAAAGCGAAACGATCCTCGGCAAGATCATATTCGTCGCCATCGTTGCCTTTGATTGACCACCAAATCATGGCTTGGATGATGTCTGCCGAATAAGGGAACAGGGATTTTGCTGTTTGCACAACAGAATGTGTATCATTATTAATTCTTGTTTGCATACCGGCTTTTAACACTTCAATACCGACACCTGTGGTTTGATTAACAATGTCGTCCATGCTGTAGGTAATTGCGCGGAAATTTTTCACTAAAGCTTTGGCCAGTTCGGAGGGATTGTTTAATAAGGCTAACCATTGACTATAGTTACTATCGGTATGTGTTTCGCCGTGTTGCAATAAATCAGCAATTCGATTTTGCTGTAAAGCAATGGTATTCATCAATTGTTGTGCACTAGCCATGGCTAAGGTGTCAACATCCAAGGCTTTAACTTCTGCTTTGCTATTCATCAATAAGCGGCTCATATCAAATAGTTGAGCATTATTCGCCGCTAGCGCAAACTCCCCCTGATTGGCAACATAGGTTTCTCGTATGTGCGCCAGTGCAGCAACAAAATCCCCATTAAACTGTTCGCTGGCCCAACGAGCAACCGCTGCCGAGGCAAAACCTAAATTAAACGAAGATAGCTGCTGTTGATTATTGAATTCATGCAATTCATCACTATCGGTAATATCAGCGATTGCGACTGTTAACACATTGTCCTGAGTTTGAAGCAAGGCATAGTCTCGTAGCAAGTCAGATATTTCTGCCAAGCTTTGTGCGCTAGACAAACTATCGAGGCGTTTTCCTTGCTGTTCAGTGCGACTGATCAACAGAGCCGCCGCAAGATCAGTGAAAATGTTAATATTCGCCACATTGGTTTTTTGACTGGTTACAAATGGCAAAACCGTCTGCAAATAAAATTCACTACCAGGTATAAATGATTCGCCTTTGACTTTATTTTTACAGCCGACTTGAGTGTCGCAGCGCATGTGGGTGTGTTCATTGACGCTTAGCTTAAGCAATAGCGGTCCACTAACATTAGCGGGCAATTCAATGTGATAAAATCCTTGGTGGTCCGTATGACTACTAGCAATAGCCTCAATATTGAATTGATTACTGTTACTGTTCAAAGTAAAAACATCAACGCTAGCATGTTGCATAATGCCTTTAACGGCTTGACCACTGACAATGCTTCGTGAAACCGACTGCTGTTGGGTGCTTACTTGCTCAGAACCTGAACACGCCGATAGGAATAGCAAAACCATTCCGATGTAAAAACCAGGGAGAAAATGAATCATGAGGAGCCTCGATATTCTTATGC
>JAOUJM010000145.1 GCA_029883265.1 Gammaproteobacteria bacterium | reverse complement strand
CCAGGCCGTGGACGGTGTGGCAAAATCCTTGAAAATACCTTGTTATGAAACACCAAATGGCTGGCAGTTTTTTGCGCGTCTGCTGGAGTCCAATCTAGTGAATATTTGCGGTGAAGCGGCATCCGCAGTCGGTGCCGACCACAATCGGGAAAAAGACGCTATTTGGAGTATTTTGTTCTGGCTTACCATGATGGCAAAAACGGAAAAAAGCATGGAACAACTCCTCCATGAGCTCTGGAATGAACATGGACGTTATTATCAAGGCAAACTTGAATATAACGATTTAACCATTGGTTCGGCTCAATCGCTCATGGTTTCATTGCGAGAGCGGTTGCAAAAACTTGTCGATGTCAGTTTCGGCCCTCACGAAGTGAGACGTGCCGAAGATTTGGTTTATCACGATCCCCATAGTGATAAAGTGTTGGGACAATTTGGCGTACGCATATGGTTTAAAGACCATTCCAAAGCAACCTTCCAATTAAGCAACCAACAAATCGGTCGCATGAGTTTACGTATTTATTGTGAACGCTATTTCAAAGATGCAGATAAACATCATTTTAGCGGTGAGAAAATTTTCCGTTCATTATTCGTTGCAGCCCAGGAAATTGCTGAAATTGACCAACGTTTAAAAAACATTGAACCTGAAATATTTTTTACTAATTAAAACGCTTGCCCAGCAAATTAACACTCATCACTTTTCATATAGCGACGTTTGCGTTTTTTATGGTGTTTAAGTCGAGGAATTTTCCGCAGGCTAACGCCTTATTGCTGGCTATTGATTGGTAATGGCGTTACGTTTCAATATCTCTTACACCCAACATTGTTCGGTGTGCGGTAACTACGGCAGGGTGACTTTCTCATTGATGCGATACGGAGTGATAACATTAGTAACCAAAGCTTTTGGCAATAAAATTAATTTCAGAAGCACTAATCTACATGCGTGTACTTGATATCCTTGCAGTCACTTCAATTGCTCTAATTACTCCACAGGCGTTCCCCATAAAAAATTGCTACATCAACCGCGGCTACTGCTCATGAAATATATTCAATAAATTCACATTGACATGGCTTACGGGATCTTTAATATGTAGGCCTTGGTGATTAGGAGGGAGAGCTTATGCGTTATATTCGTTTTTTCTCGGATATTTCCGCGAATGATGTTGCCACAGTCGGTGGCAAAAACGCGTCCTTAGGCGAAATGTATTGCTCCCTAAACCAACTTGGAGTCAATATTCCCAACGGATTTGCTGTTACCGCCCAGGCTTATGAATATTTTATCCGTTATAATCAATTGGAACATCGCATTAACCAACGCCTGGACAATCTTGATCACCGCAATATTGAAGAATTAACCCTCGCCGGAGCCAAAATACGTCACTGGATACGTAATGGTCGTATGCCTAAGGATTTAATTGACGAAATCCGCAATGCCTATCAAGCGTTGGAAGAAGAGTACGGTTTAAACCCCGATGTTGCTGTGCGTAGCTCCGCCACAGCCGAAGATTTACCGTCAGCCTCCTTCGCCGGACAACAAGAAACCTATTTGAATATTCGTGGTAGTTTGAATTTAATTCAAACCTGCCAAACGGTTTTTGCATCACTATTCACTGATCGAGCCATTGCCTACCGTCAAGATCAAGGCTTTGTACATAGTGAAGTCGCCTTATCCATCGGTGTACAGAAAATGGTGCGCTCGGATTTAGCCAGCTCCGGCGTTATGTTTACCCTAGACACCGAAAGCGGCTTTAGAGACGTGGTATTAATCACTTCTGCTTATGGCTTGGGTGAAAATATTGTGCAAGGCATGGTAAATCCCGATGAGTTTTATGTGTTTAAACCTACGTTAGAAACCCAACACCGCGCTATTTTAAAACGTCAGCGTGGTGATAAAGCCATAAAAATGATTTACACCCACGATACTCTGGCGGGACACTCCACACGAAATGTACCGGTGAATGTGGAAGACCGCGAATGCTTTTCGATTACCGACAATGAAGTTTTACAATTAGCCTCTTATGCCTTAACCATCGAAAAACATTATTCCAAACTCAACGGCAAACCCATGCCCATGGACATTGAATGGGCTAAAGATGGTGTCACCGGTGAACTATTTATTGTGCAAGCACGTCCCGAAACCGTAAAAGCACAACAAGATTCAGCACAACAATCCATTTATCGTTTAAAACAAAAAGGCCCTCTATTAGTCACTGGAAAATCCGTGGGACAACGCATTGCGTGCGGTAAAGCCAAAGTCATTCACGAAGCCTCACAAATGCGTGAAGTGCAGCCCGGTGATATCATCGTCACTGAAATAACCGATCCTGATTGGGAACCGATTATGAAAACTGCGGCTGCGATTGTGACAAATCGAGGCGGACGCACGTGTCACGCGGCAATCGTCGCACGCGAGTTGGGCATACCCGCAGTCGTCGGTTGCGGTAATGCAACTCAAGTGATTCGCGACGAAACAGAAATTACAGTGTCTTGCGCCGAAGGAGATAATGGCTACATCTACGAAGGCTGTTTGCCATTTGATGTGGAAACCATCAATTATAATAATCTGCCCAGCACCAAAACCAAAATCATGCTTAATTTAGGCAATCCGGAACAAGCTTTTGAAGCCGCGAGTTTGCCTGTGCAAGGGGTTGGCCTGGCGCGTTTGGAATTTATTATCAACAATACCATCGGTGTGCATCCGCGCGCACTATTGGATTTTGATCAGCTCGATAGCGACACCCAAAATCAGATTAGCGAACTGACTTCGGGATATGCCGATAAAATTTCATTTTATGTCGACCGATTAGCCGAAGGCGTCGGCACAATTGCAGCGGCGTTTTATCCCAAACCGGTCATCGTACGCATGAGTGATTTCAAATCCAATGAATATGCATCATTGCTCGGTGGACGTGCGTATGAACCTATTGAAGAAAATCCCATGATTGGTTTTCGCGGCGCGGCGCGTTATTTTTCCGAAGATTTTCAAGCGTGTTTTGCACTTGAATGTCAGGCGATGAAAAAAGTGCGTGAAGAAAAAGGTCTGGATAATGTTGCTTTGATGATTCCATTTGTTCGCACCATTGATGAGAGCACGCAAGTGCTAGCAATGATGGAAAAACACGGCCTCAAACGCGGTGAAAATAACTTAAAGATTTATCTCATGTGCGAAATACCTGCAAATGCATTATTAGCCAATGATTTTCTCGCGCATTTTGACGGTTTTTCAATTGGCTCCAATGATTTAACTCAATTAACTTTAGGTGTGGATCGTGATTCCGACAAGCTAAACACCTTCGATGAACGTAATCCAGCGGTTCTAAAACTTATGGAACTCGCTATTCAAGCGTGCAAACAACAAAACAAATATATTGGAATTTGTGGGCAAGCACCCTCAGACTACCCGGAAATCACACAATGGTTGGTTCGCCAAGGAATCGATAGCATTTCACTCAATGCAGATAGTGTGGTTAATATGATCCAGGTTACTGCCGACACAGAGAATCAATAAGGCATAAAACTTGAATTTTTTCACTTATTACCGATCAAATATTGTAGAATAACGCTGTTTTTTTTATAACTGAGGAACGAATGTTGACTACCAGCTTGGCTCCACGACAAGCAACCCTTCTTATTATTATGGACGGCGTCGGGCACAATCCCGATAAAAAAGATAATGCGATTGAAATCGCTCAAACGCCGAGACTGGATTATTATTTTTCCAACTACCCCAGCACCTTGTTACATGCCTCTAGTTTGGAAGTTGGTTTACCCGACGGCCAAATGGGCAATTCGGAAGTGGGTCATATGACCATTGGTGCAGGCCGAGTATTGAAACAAGATATTGTACGCATTGATTCTGCCATTGAAGACGGTAGTTTTTTTCACAATCCAGTATTAGTTCAAGCCGTGTTACGTGCCAAACAGCGCAATCGTCCCGTGCACTTATTAGGCTTGAGTTCTGATGGCGGTGTGCATAGTCATGTGCGCCATCTCAAAGCGCTTATTCAATTATGTGCGCAACATGAGGTTATCCCAGTGGTTCACATGATCACCGACGGACGTGATACCGCACCTTGCAAAGCGATGGATACTTATGGATTTATTGAGCCGGCCTTAGCTGAAGCAAACGGTCAGGTTGCAACTATTTGTGGACGTTATTACGCCATGGATAGAGACAAACGCTGGGAGCGCACCCAGGCCGCTTGGTTGGCATGCTGTTTCGGAATTGGCCAAGCAGCGAACTCAGTGCCAGAAGCGCTAGAAGCCGCGTATGCGCAAGGCGTGAGTGACGAATTCATTTCACCCGTGGTGATCGCCAATAGTGAAAAAATTGAAAACGATGATGACGTCATTTTTTACAATTTTCGCAATGATCGTGCTCGGCAACTGACCTATGTTTTAGCCGGTCAGGATTTTAAACCATTTGAACGTGGTCAATTTACCGGTGCACGTTTAACCTGCTTGACCGAATATGACCCGGCACTGGATTTACCGATTGCCTTCGCACCCGACTTTCCCAAATCAACCCTCGCATCGGTTATTAGTGATGCCGGTTTGAAACAATTTCATTGTTCTGAAACCGAAAAATATGCGCACGTGACTTTTTTTCTTAACGGTGGTCGACAAGAGCCGAATCCTGGTGAAGATTGGAGCATGATCGCTTCACCCAATGTTGCTACTTATGATTTAGCTCCCGCCATGAGCGCAGCCGCCGTCGCGGACTCAGTCATCGATGCTCTAGAAAGCCATCAATACAGTTTTGTTGTAGTCAATTTTGCCAATGGCGACATGGTCGGACATACCGCAATTGCTGATTCGGTTATCGAAGCAGTTGAAGTTTTAGATGAACAAGTAGGCCGTGTATTGGATAGCGCTGTGCGCAATCATTTCAGTGTGATATTGACCGCAGATCACGGTAATTGTGATTTAATGGTCGATCCAGAAACCGGCGAACCACACACCCAGCACACCAATTTTCCTGTGCCTTGCTTGATTATTGATAAAGATGCATGGCAACCCTTAGCGCAACAAACACTAGCCAATATCGCACCGACGATTCTGCAATTCATGGGACTGAAAAAACCCGAATCCATGAATCAAGCGGCATTGGTGCAAAAAACAGATGACAATCGTGTTTGGATAAACAAACGCCATTGGAAACAAGCTTAGGGTTTAGCCAAGGCGCGTTTAATGTCAAACAAATTCGTTTGATCACCCAAATCGTTTCTTAACTCGACAATACGCTGTATCTGCGGATTGCTTGCTTGTTCACTGAGTCTGCGTTGTTTCCAAATGTCTTCGCTAATATCGCGTAATTGAATATCAACCAAAGGCTTGTGTAGTTGGATGGTTTCACCGTGATTGCTTTTCACCTGAATTAATTGATTCTGTTTAAGTTTCGATACTAGCCGGTTCATTACCATTTCTGGAAACTGCAGCTCAAGCATAATCTGCTGATCACTCAGTTCGCCTTGTTTATCCAGTAATAATAATAATTGTATGGCACGAAAATCATCTTGATATTTATTTTGCAACTGGCGAAATTGGCTTGGCTTTAGCAATACACCTTGTTGTAAATAAAACACGGTTTTTGCGCCAATGAGAAAAACCACCCAAGAAAAAAATAACCAAAACAGCAGTAAAATACTAATGGCAAAACCCGAATATAAAATATTCAACCGAGTTGAGGACACTAAAAAACTGGCCATCGCCCAACCGCTGACATGCCATAAGCTGGTGGCGAGAAAAGCACCAAGCAAGGCATTTTTAAAACGTATGGGATACATAATCGTAAACCAATACAATAGGGTCATCACGGCTAGAAAAATTCCATAAGATAAATAGCTACGGAAAAAGCTGAGCGCCTGATACAAAAACGGATGCTGCACCACACTTTGAATCACTTGCCAATTAAAAAAACTGATCAACAAGGCAAGCAAACTAAACACCAAAGGGGTTAACACCAAAGCGCCGAGATAAGTTTTTAAACGACGCCACCAGGCACGACGTTGCTCGCCATAACAAAGCATATTGACGCTAACATCGAGTTTAATCATTAGCATGACAATGGTCGATACGAGCATAAGCAAACCAAGCAATGATAAAACTGATAAATTCACCGAACCAATGTGCGCAATAATGTTGCTTACAAGTTCAGTCGCCGCCTCGCCCAAGGGCTCGACAAAATCTAAAATCAAGGGCGCAAAATAAACATGCAACTGCAAGCTTTGCAATAAAAAAAACAATAATGCAAAGGTCGGCACAAATGCGACTAACGTGGTATACACCAAACTGCCGGCATATAGCATTAAGGGTGATTCAACAATGTCGTAAATCAAGAGGCTGATTATTTGCAAGCTTCGACGCAAAATGCTCGGTGTGTTAACCGACGAATTCCAAACATAGTCGCTTAAGTTATTGATCCAGACGCGCAATTTCATGGGAATAGTGGTGGTGGTATCTCTTGAGTAAATCGGTTAGACTGATTGACATACAATCATTTAAGAAATATTAGCAAATTTTATTAAAAATAGCTGTATCATGTTGAAACATCTTTTATTCATTGGTCTTTTCAGTTTGGCTTTTCCCTGCTTCGCCACGGGTCCCGGCCATCTGGCGCATAAGCATAAACAAGGTTATATTGATTATTACAAAGCCAAAGAACGCGGCAAATTGATTGTTGAAAAATTGGTTCAGCGCGGCAGTTTGCCAAAAAGCTGGGCCATGGCGAATGAAATCGAAGCCGACACCAAAACCTATAAAGAGATTACCGAATGGGTAATTAGTGTTTATAACCCCGCTATCCTCGACCGCAGCAAACGCACACTCTATATTTTCTTAAGCCTGAAAGGCGACTATGTAGCCGCCAATTTCACTGGCGAATAAATTAATTCTCTTCTCAATGCGCCGCTAGCTGTTTTTTGTTTTTCACAGGTGTGGTATTTTTCACACAACGAAACCCCAAATCTTCATGCTCGGCATCCGGACTTAGAAATAATCGATATGCGCCCCGCTGATACATTTGCAAGGCGTAATGACCATCACTCCCCCAACCAGCGCCACGTACCACTTTAAATTTTTGTCCAAACTGATCACTTTGGTAATCAGAGTTTTGATAGGCCTGATACCAGTCTTGTACCCACTCGGATACATTACCAGCTAAATCGTATATACCAAAACTGGACAGATCGGACTCATACGAATGCACAGGCGCAACACCAAAATCCCATTCTTCATCGCCCGTGTTGCTCATCCCCGGCTTCCATTGATTGCCCCAAGGAAACTCATTACCTTTAACACCCCGCGCAGCTTTTTCCCATTGCGCTTCGGTGGGTAAATGTTTACCGGTCCATTCACAATAGGCCTGTGCAGTAAACCAATTCACGTTATATACCGGCAAGACATCAAGTTTTGCGAAATATTTGTCAATCACCGCAAGAATTTGTAGTTTGCTCATGTCACGCACGTCGAGGTCCATACGAAACACATTCACCGCCACATGACGTAAACGCACCACAGAAAGCGCTTTTAGTTTATCCTTCTTTAGCGAAACCAAATAGCCATTTTCCAACCAATGTTTGGGTGGTTGTTGCCCTTTAGCCACCACAAACTCGCGGAATTGACGATTAGTGACTTCGGTTTCATCAATAAAAAATTCGTCGACAAATTCCTGGTGCTGTGGATGTTCATCCATATACCAGGGCTTTAAACTTCCAAATTCTGTTTGCAATGCAACTTGTTGTTGTTTATCACTGCCCATTACAAATTCAGAAGCCGGTACGCGCACCATTTTTACCGGATCAGGTAAAGCCTCTGCGGCCATGCTATTAACGGAAAAGAAAAACAAAAATAAAAAGAGAATCCGATGTTCCATGATCTGCCCTCCCTGGCAAAAACATTATTCTGAAACTAACAAATTATTCATTCTTGGCACAACGAAAACCAAAACTGCTGTTTTTAGTTGACCGCAGGAAAAAACTACGATTATAAACCGGCGCTGAAATGCCGCATTGATAAAACGAACAATCCCACCATGAACCGCCTTTTAAGGTTTTATACTTTTGACCATAATTTTCTGTGAGATGAGTATTACCGGGATATGCTTGATACCAGGACGCGGTCCACTCCCATACATTGCCCGACATATCGTAAAGCCCATAAGGGCTTTTCCCAGCTTCAAAAGCACCAACAGGCGTGGTATCGCCGTCGATTTTTAGATAAGTCCAGCGCACCGGTGTATTCGCATTGGCGATTTCAAATTCATTACCCCAAGGAAAAAACCGTCCATCAACACCGCGTGCCGCTTTCTCCCACTCCTGATCCGTAGGTAGCCGCTTGCCCGCCCACTGACAATATGCATTAGCATCTTTCCATGAAACATAAGTGACTGGATGATCGGCTTTGCCCTCAGGAAACGTGCGATTACGAAAATGTTTAGGTGAGCGACGCCCCGTGTCGTCGATGAACTTTTTATATTGTAAATTGGTGACTTCATATTTATCAATTTGAAAGCCTGGAAGATTGACGCTATGCTCTGGGCCTTCATCGGGAAGACGTCCATTGGTGCCCATAATAAATTCGCCCGCAGGAATGCTAATCATGCTATTAGGGTCTGCACCAATACGACTGTCTGCATAATATTGAGGCATGGATAAACCAAGCTTTGGTTCAGTTAAGGGTTTATCTTTACTTTTTATTGTTTGTTGTTTTTGATGCTGGTCTTGCAAATCACGATGACAACTATCACAGGCGTTTTCATCAGCCAAGCGCAAGTCTTTATGTTTAAAATCTGGATGGCATTCCACACAGTCTTGAGTTTTAGATTCTGCATAGAGATCGATGGGTAGCCAAAACAATAGGAGAAGTAACAATAAGCCGACATGAGCACGCATATTGTTATGTTGAATCCTTATGACATCTCCTGTAGCCATGTATGACTATTCCCTAGTAAATTATTCTTAACAAGGTCTTTCCATTGACCCTCAGAAAGTTCACGCATAAGCATATGATAACCCATTCCATGGTTAACATCGACGATAAAGCTGTTTTTATTGTTGAATATGCTTATTAACTATTTTTGGGATGTTAAGGTTACTGGATGAACACGATTTCCATCGCGCAGATTGAGCTTCAAAGAAACATTGCGATCAACAGCCGCATAGGTAGGTATGATTTTTTCGATTCCGAAGATTGAATCATAAATCATTTTACTTTGATCGGAACCACAAACTCAGTGTTGCGCTTTTGAGGCTGCTGAAGCACTTATCTAGGTTATTTTACTTTTTCGCTTCTAACTTATATCAATGTCTTTAGCCAATCGATTGCTTCGGTCTTATTGTCAAATATTTTTACTGGTACCGGGTAAGGTGTAATTTCATAAAATCCTTCCATCAATTCTTTAGTTTTTTTTCCTTCGTCTGTCTCACAATTAACATAGAAACCTATTGCACTTACATTTTCTAATATTTGATCTGTATAATTTCTTGTTTTTGGATCAAAACCTACCATTTTTTCAAACAGCACGAGTAGTGGTTTTTTTTCTTTCCCTGCTATTCGTTTTCGCTCTTCAGCCACATAAATTGCCAAGTTAACCGTGACAAACTCATCAACATGGGTTTCAATAAATATTCCACTCTTGTCTAATTCTACCGTCGGAAACATAAATGATAATACCTCGTTTAACGTTTATTGCTAGCACCTTGGCGAGCAAGTAGCTAAGTCACAGTAACCAGAGAGTACGTCCTTGAATCAATGGATAGCTGTAATATACACCTTGTTTGCCGTCCCAATGTAACTAAATATTGTAAGTTTTTTTAACGCTTTGTCGCAAAGAGTAATAACGTAATTATCCAGAGCTGCTTTAACTTTACATGCTGCGCTTTTTTTAGAAATTTCTTCTGATTTATGGCGATCTGTAACAAAATATCTTGAAAGTATTTGTCAATGTTCTTTTGCGCCAGGAAAGTAGGGAATTCATTTGCATTTCCAACAAATGACCACCCATTGTCATTGTTGGCCTTTCCCCATTTAACCTTTCTTAGCAAAGCAATAAATGCAATGAATATAATATTTGAGTCCTTTTATACAGCTAACATTTGCATATCATACACACTCGTTTTATTGCGAGTCATCAAACCTTTCTTGCGTATAGCTCGTTGTTATTTTTTTAAAAATACTGGTTAGTTTTATGTGGCACAATTGAGATAAAATGTATTTTACAATTATCCACATTTAGTGGCACCAATTTGCGGCTTGTAAACTCAAATATTATTGTTTAATCCGATTATATTTAAAATGATTGCGAAAAACGCACTAGTGGCTTCCACAAAACGAGCACAGCAAGTCACTATAAGTGATGTAGAACTTAAAAACAGTATACGCCTCTTTATTAAACTTCGCATATGAGTAATCCTTCTTCAATTGAACTCATCATCGGTGCATTCGGTTATTGAGTAGTCAGTGGTTTGCAATTGGCAATGGTATCTGCCTCCGGTTTTCCGCTCCCCTCCCTCCTTCCACCATTCCTAACCTGATTCATTGATTAAAACGCTACCTTAAAACAGTACTTTGGTAGCTAACCCTAGGTTCAATCCATCCGCTACAGTCTTCACTAAATGATCAATGTAGAATCTAGTCGCAAATGACAAATTCAACAATAAGTGTGACTTGCGAAGTGTCAATTGGACTCGCGTAAACTAAGCAGGCTTAAGCGCGATGGAAAAGACAAGTGTATGTGCATGACTTTAAGCTAATCAACAAACATACACAGATGATTTGTCTAAATCAGCTTGTTGGTTTTTCCATGATGCTGTTTGTTTATTGTCGTCGCAGACAAGATTACTGGATGCTTAATTATTTTAATCGCACAAACAAAAGGAACTAAAAAATGAATTCAACACGCCGATCTTGGATAGTACTATTTCTCCTGCTCAGTTTAGGTGCGATTGCGATAACATCGGCGACGATTCGTTTACTTGCGATGAATGATGCCAGTCTACATGGCATACCGGCAAACGATGAAACTGGATTACAACACTATCTTGATTACAGTGTAATCTCCTTAATGCATTTAATTCCGGGTAGCCTATTTTTATTATTAGGCCCGTTTCAATTTAACAAGCGTTTTAGACAGCGAGCGCCTGCATTGCACCGTAACTTTGGCAAAATTTTCATTGTCGCAGGCTTAATGGTGGGTTTTAGCGCTCTTAGCATGGCCATCCTATTTCCGGTCATTGTTAACTCGTTTTCCACAATCGGCAATGCATTATTTGGGACTGCATTAATTCTGTGCCTACTCGTAGCCTATCGGTTTGTTCGTCAAGGCAATATTGCTGCACATCGACAATGGATGATACGCGCTTATGTGATTGGCTTGACACCAGCAAGTATGCGCGTCTTTATTCTGCCCTTATTTGTCATTTTAGGAGAGGACAAAATCATGCCGATTATGCCAGCATTGATTTGGTTTTCATTCAGCGTACAAATACTCATTGGGGAATTCATTATTCGCAGATCACCCAAGCCACGCCCAGGTGTCTCACAAACAGCAAACACTGCTAACGCATAACAAAACTAGCAAGAAACATTTGCTTAATTTGTTTTCGATGCTGCATTCTGCAAAGGAATTGAATGCAGTGAATATTAACCTGCCACATCACGACCTTGAAAAGGAAATACCATGAAAACACCTTACATACTTAGCTTACTGACTCTGACTTTGCTAAGCGGCGAAGTATTAAGCCAAACCAACAACGAGCAATCGCAACCGGAACTACTGGCTTTTCATTTTCTGAAAACGGCGGATAAAACGGTTACTAAAAAAGATAATCCTCAACGCTCGGGCTATGACATAGTAGTCGCCAAGCCACTCGCAAGTGGCAACACAGCAACAACAAATAAACAGGACACAACAAAAATAGACAAGCCAAAACAGAAACCCG
>JAOUJM010000410.1 GCA_029883265.1 Gammaproteobacteria bacterium | reverse complement strand
TGACTTCTTCACGCTAGAATCTCCTCTTGACGCTATTTTACGAGAAAATTCTACTTTTGAGCACCGCTAGTTTTCGGGGGGATTACCCCATGTCGTTAGTTGTTTGTTTTTCTAGTTCACGATGTATGCGGAAAGTGGGGCTGGGTGTGTCGCACGGACGCTGATAAACAACTTCACCAGGCGCATCGCTAACGGCGTAATTGAAGATTTCTACATTTTGACACTCATTTAGCTCAATATTTTTTTTCAGTAAATCAAAATTCAGTTGATCCATCTCAAAACCATAGATTTTGCCATGAGGCAGTGCTTTTGATGCGACGCATGTATACCAACCTAGATTGGTGCCAACGTCTACAAAGCATTGCGCACTCGCTAATTCTTTGATGAGTGTGTTAGTGACATTTTTCTCATGAATTCGGCCGCCTACATAGCGAGGGTAAAACCAGTTGTTAGAGTATTCATCTTCGGTGCTGAATTGAATGTCGTGTCCGCCAATAGTAGTTTTGAAGCGACTTAATTTTTTTAAGCGTTTATTGGGAGAGAAGAGGGAGTTCTTAGTCCAACGAAAAAACGGCAATAAGCCTGTTTTTCTTAAAAGTAACTTTATAATGCCAAATGTTTTTGTGTCGGCGCTCGACGCAGATGTGGTGGCGGCTTCGCCGTAGATAGATTTGTTTTTTTCGATTTTAGCATCCATTGTCGAGAGTGACCTTTAACGGGCGTTTTGTTGACGAGATGATGGCATAATGCAAAAACACGGCCGAATCATGTGTCTAGGGATGGTAATCATTATTAAAAATCTATTTGAAAGCAAAGCTTGGTAGGTTTAAGCAATGCCTAGATATGCAAAGACAAACTCAAAAGTGCTTGTTCACGTCGTGCTTCGGGAAAAAAATTGGCTATGCGTTCGAATGTTTGGCTGGCGCTATTCGCGTGTATGGTGGCCATGCATAAATGCCCGGTGTCGGCAAAAGCAATCGCACTTTCCATGGTCGGTTGAGTACGAATTTCACCGTTGGTCATCACATCGGAGCTTTGGCGTAAAGCATTAGTCAAGGCCGCTTGATAATTATGGCAATCGACACCCACCTCACGCTGATTTACCACTGAGCGACTAACCGGTAAAACATACTCCACCGGGTCTTCGAGCGTGATGATATGTAGAAATGATTAGGTGAAAAAAACTAAGGCTCGAATGGAATTTAGGCATGTTGTTGCTTTCCTAGTGTCTACATTCGTATTCTTTTCAAAAGATTTGAGTTCAGCTTTTTTGCTAGAATATCAGACTTGCTAGTCAAGATCCTAGCGCTTCTTTCTGTCTTACTTTAAAACAGTCGGCATCTGTCTATATAGAAAAATCCATATTCTCACAACAAACTGTTCTATGGCCCATAGGCGTGATGAGTATATTTTTAGAAAATTTTTCAAATTTTTAAACTTTTGGCGTCATTGCATGCTGCGATACGAAAGGATAATGCAGTATGGAGAAGATGCTTCGAAGGAATAATCAACAATGCCCATGGTATCTGGTGCTACAAAGCAAGATAGGCAGTAATTCATCATGACAGACATCGAGAGAGAAGACGCGGATTCGATGTTGGATGACCAGCAGATAGTCTGTATGAATGATAATCATGAGTTTTGGCGCGAATATTTGCAATGTTTTAATAATAATTTGCGAAATCGTTCGTTTGATGAGCTGCACCAGAAACACGATTTGGAACGTGTGTTGTTGGTTTTGATCTTTATCGAGTCTGAACAAGATCAAATGATAAAGCAAATCTCGAAAGTAAAAGAACTCGTTACGGGATGCCCTATATTCATTATTAGCAACACTATGAATAGTGAGCTGCTGGTGAGTTGCATACGCCAGGGTGTTGATGATTTTTGTTGCTTACCTCATGATCACTCCTATTTGATCAGGCGAATAAGGCAAGTAAACAAAAATCAGAATCAAGCACTAAGTACAGAGCAAGCAACCATGAATAAGCGTATTGGCGTGAACATTAAAACCATGCTAAGGACGAAGCTTGCAATTGATTATATTGATGCCAATCTGGACAAGAAAATTTATGTACATGAGCTAGCGTTATCCTGCGACATGTCGCCAGCGATGTTTGCGCGAATATTTAAGGACGAACATAAGATAACTGTGCAGAAGTTCATTTTGCGTCAACGTTTATCCCGTGCTGAGTATTTACTACGATTTACTGATTTTTCAGTTAAGCGTGTAGGGATAGAAGTTGGTTTTGCTGATCTTGGGAATTTTAGCCGGGTTTTTAAACAATACTTCTCTCACCCGCCGAGCGAAATAAAAAAGGAATACAAGCAAAAAGTAAAATAGCACAACTGTTTTAGATAAAAAGAACAAGCCCTGCTTGTTACATTATCCAATGCATGAATTTATAAAAGGATAATACAATGGATCGAGTTTTAATCACGATAGGTTTGTTATTATTTGCATCGTATGCGGTTGCCTACGATGTGGATGATTTATTGGCGGTCGGTAGTGCAGATGATTTTGCGCTAGCGGTTGGCGAGGATGGTAAAGCCTATGCCACAGGAGACAATCATTGGGGACAACTAGGAAACAATGGCACAGTTGGCGTGCCAGTTCAGGTGGATAAGTTTCAACCCGTTGCCATACAGGGTGATCCTGAAATTACACAAGTCACTATAGGACGCAGGAGTGCGGCTATGGCTGTAACCACGAGCGGTGAAGTTTGGGCTTGGGGGCGAAACGAAGGAAACTTCGGAATGCCTAACAGCCAATTGCCCTGCCAACAGATTTCCGGCAAAGGATGCTTTGTGACACGGCCGACAAAGATTTCCTTTAGTCACCTGGGCATCGATGTTCGTATTAAAAAAGTTGTCGTAGGAAATTTCACTGCATATGCGCTCAATGAGGATGGGCGAGTTTTACGCTGGGGAGTGGGTGTGTCCGAACGACCAGAATTTACACCATATGATTCTGGCTTTCTCGATAAAATTGTCGATCTCG
>JAOUJM010000409.1 GCA_029883265.1 Gammaproteobacteria bacterium | reverse complement strand
GTAATATTTATGTTCGGCTAGCAAATGGGAGTAAATGACGGCTGTGGATGGATTTTCTGCAACGTTGATAATATAAAATGGATGAAATACTTAAAACACAAATAGCCGAGAATTTTGGAAATACGCAGCTCGGTTATATACGAATACGGCGAAACCTGCATATAGAAAAATTATCCGATATTGAAACTGAGCATTTCTTGAGAGAAATCATCATCGCTACGCCACTTGACGATATTGAAACGAGGGGCAAAAATCACTATTTTGTTTGTGCGCGATATAACGCAATATTAACTATCAATGCCCATAGTTTAACCGTGATTACGGCAAAAACAATTCAAGTGTAATAATTAGGTTTGGTGCAATGAATAGTGCCATGTGTGATTCTAGACCGGACCTGCCGTTATTGCTGTTATTTGTTAAAGGAAGTTGGTTACGTGTAATCAAAATACGGAAGCAAGCTTTTTTAAAAGAAATGAAGTGCATGTTGCTCTAGCTGCTGCCTTAGCGGCAGCACTCTCTGCAGTCATTACATGGGTATCGTTGCTCGATAGCGAAAGAAGCTCAAAAGCGCAAACTTATTTGGACCTTAGAGACAGGTATTTTGAAATATCGAAACAACTTCCAGACTATAGGAACCGAACCACGCCTTATGATAGGCAAGGCAATAAAAATGAATGGAACAGTATTAAACGGTATTGGTATCACTCGTTTGACGAATGGATAGTAACGCAACACTTCAATAATGATGATTATAAAGAGCTTTGGGATTTGTATTTTAAAGACGCACAGTTAAGCGTCCTGGACAAAATTGCTTTACGCGGCGTTTTGTTTGAAATGCTTGAGAAAGAGTTCAATGAAGAAAAAAGAAAACAATATGCCAATTTTATTATTCATTAGTATCAGGATAAAAATAAGAAATGTATTACTGATGGTCTCAAAATGGCATCTGCCAATGATTGTGCAATACAGAATGAATCATAATTATCATGGTCGATAGGTGAGTTATGGTTGCAGAGATTCAATGGTCAAATACTTATTCATAACGCTAGTGCTGTTGTTTTTCATCGCTGTAGGTTTGTTTTACAAACCAATCAGAGTTATTACGCCAACTATTTTTGGGATGACGTGTGTAAACGATATCATATGCGTTGATGATGTAACAAGCATTGATCGTGCAACGGTGTTATATAAAGAGGCGTTGATGTTCGTGAGTTCCGCTCTTTCTAAGCCGAAAACTAAACCAAGAATGATTTTCTGCGCTAGCGATGATTGTAATAGGACATTTGGGCTTGGGAAGAAAGCTGCATACGCGCTAGGTAAGTTTGGCATTGTTGTGAGCAAAAGAGCGTGGAAACCCTTTTATATACGGCATGAAATCATACATCACCTTCAATATGAAACCCTAGGTACGTTCAAGGTTTTATTGTTGACACCTGCGTGGTTTACAGAGGGCATGGCGTATGATCTTAGTGAAGATCCAAGAACGCCTTTATCGGAGCCATTCGAGACGGCGAGGACAGAATTTAAGGCATGGTATAGTGTGCAATCAAAAGACAGCTTATGGCTGGCTGCGGCGAAACTTTGAAGGGTTTAAATCCTGAGTCAAGCCAGTGCAAAAATGGTTTGATTTATTGATACGGTCGACTATCGATATCCATGGGAATCTAACCATACTTTAATGATTTTTTTGTTGATCGCGTATATTAATTATATTGCTGCCAATCAATATAGCACTGCCAATGATTAATCCCAGGCTAGGTGTTTCCTCATAAAACAAAATGCCGACCACCGTTATTAAAGGTAGGCGTAAATAGTCGATAATGACTACAGTCGTCACGGCAGCGTACTGCATCGCTTTAGTCATGCAAAAATGAGCGCTTAGTGCGGTAATGCTTACAATAATAATCCAAAGCCAATCGCTTGTTACGGGTGTCACCCAATGTCCATAATTTAAAAAAAGTCCCATAGGTAATTGGATTAAGCACATGTAAAATACAATCGTATTTGCGCTTTCCGTTTTTGTTAATGATTTACTTGAGGTGTGGGCGACGGCATAGCTCATGGCCGCAAGCAAAACGATAAAAGCTGGGGGATTAATCATTTGTGTTCCGGGTTGGATAATAATGACAACACCAATAAATCCCAATGCAATGGCCATCCATTGGCGTCGACTGATGTGGTCTTTCAAAAAAATTGCAGCAACAATCGCTGTCCAAATTGGAACTGTAAATTCAAGAGCAAAAACTTGAGCTAAGGGCAATAAAGTAATACCTAAAAACCAGGCGTATTGACCAGCAAAATGAAATGTATTGCGCACACAATGCAGGCCAAAGCGCTGAGTCTTTAAAGGATTAACATCATGAGCTAAATAAATAATTAAGCTGATAATGATCAAACCGATAAAGCTGCGAAACACAAGAATTTCACTAATCGGCAGTGTATCGCCTAGTTCACGACCAGCAATCGCGACTAAACTAAAGGATGTCAGTGCACCAAGCATCCAGACGAATGCGACGAACGTCGATGGAGTTATGGGAGTGAGCTTGTTCATGTGAATAAAAAAGATTCAGATGTTGAGCATGTGCACGAGGCAAACAAACGTCTAACTAGTCTTAAGAATCGGAATCAACAATTTGTTTTAGATTTTGTTGAATCTGGTAAGCTTTTTTCAAGCGACGTTTGGAGTTGGCATGTTCAGGATTAATTGATATTGCCTTTTCCCAGAGTTTAATTGATTCGGCGACATCGCTACGGAAGGTTCTAACGCCGAGCACATAAAGCTCATCGGAAATTTTTTCACGTAATTGACCCAGTTCTTGGTTCTGACGGGTATCTGTTCCAGTGTTAAAACTATCGGCTTGTTTAAAATGAGTTACGGCGTTTTCCAATTGTTTTTGGTCCATGGCCGCTTTACTTAAATTCAAGTGGGCTTGGCTAATCAACTGCCGGGAGCGTGGTGTGGCGCCACGAGACGAGATAAACTTATTCACTTCTCTGATGGTGTTTTCCCAGTCACCA
>JAOUJM010000408.1 GCA_029883265.1 Gammaproteobacteria bacterium | reverse complement strand
TCGAGAATTTGTCGGTGGTGGATACGTAACTGTGTTGGTCAGAGGAGAAACCGGTGCGGTAAACGCAGCGGTTCGTGCCGGTGCTGATGCAAGTGAGAGGGTTGGTGATGGCTTGGTCGCAGCGCACATCATTGCTCGTCCACACCGTGAAGTGGAACCAATTTTAAGTGATAGTGGTAATCAAAAGAAATAGTTTTAACTTTGTTTAAAGGAGAGTAAGAAATGGCAAATGAATCATATGGTATTGCCTTAGGTATGATTGAAACTCGTGGTTTAGTTCCTGCTATTGAAGCTGCGGATGCGATGACCAAAGCGGCCGAAGTGCGTTTAATCAGTCGTGAATTTGTTGGCGGTGGTTACGTAACAGTATTAGTTCGTGGAGAAACAGGTGCGGTTAATGCTGCGGTAAGAGCTGGTGCCGATGCATGCGAACGCGTAGGTGATGGTCTGGTTGCAGCACACATCATTGCGCGTCCTCATCGCGAGGTGGAGCCAATTTTGGATATAGCAAAAAAGGCATAGCACGGGATAATGGTCGAGCATGATGTGATGTTATAGCACAATCATGCTCGCCATAGACCTTGTTGACACCGACAATGAATATTGACCCAATTGTTTTAGGATTTCTTGGACGCGCATTGAGTTTTGAATTTTCTGCGGTGCAACAATATTTGTCACTCTCAAAACTGTTACTAGCGAAAGGGCTGGCAGCCGAGAGTGAAAAATTTAAGCAGGAAGCTCAAGAGGAAATGGAGCACGTCGAGCGTATTATTGCGCGACTTATTGGTTTTGCATGTGCGCCTAATGCAAGTCATTTACGTCCTGCAAAACTAAAAGGTTCACTTGTTGAGGTAATCAAAAATACCAGTCAACTGGAGATGGATATTGTAACTTTGTACGATTCCGCAGTTTCTTATTGTGAGAAACAAGGTGATGTTGAAAATAAGCTTTTTTTCGCTGCCTTATTGAAGGAAGAGCAACATCACTATGAGGAAATGGAAACTTTAGTGAAAAGAGTCACTCAAGGCAATTTGTTCGAGTCGCATGTGTAGGAGCATGAGTCATGGTTGAAAATTGGAAAGAACGCAGTAAACCCGCTCGTTTAGAAAGAAGAATAGAATTTGATGATTATGAACAAACACGTTATTTTCTAGAGAAAGCAGCAGATTTGGCTGAGAGAGAGGGTTATTACCCGGATATTAGTTTTGGGCGTTCACACGTCTCAATGACCGTATATTCTCAGGAAGATGAGGCTAGCTTAAGTCAAACAACACTAAATTATGCTAGTGAAGTTAACAAGTTAGCTAATGCTGCAAAAAAAGTTTTGTAGATATTCGACAAGAGGCAAAGTATGAGCGTTCAAGCAAAGACAACGGATTCGAAAACGGATGAGAGTTCCAAGCAAGTTTCAGCCGGAAATTCCGAAAAAACAAGGTCCAACGATAAACAAACCCTTGATACAATGAAAAACATTACACCGAAAGCGCAATTGAGGGTGTGGCCGGATTAATTTCCGTGGGTTTAGCTTGGTATAATTCAATAAAATTGCAGACATTGCATTGAATAACTAGACAAGATTACCCTTTGACTCGATAGGCGTTTTAGCCTTGACCATATAAATCAGCCTGATCCATGCGGGATTTGATTTATGCAAACATTTTTTAATAGAGGGGAGAATTATGCCGGAAAATGACGATACAAGATTTAAAGGTGGTCTACCGGATTATTTAATTCGCCACACTACATTTCGCCAAATGCAGATTTTCGAAGCGGTGGTTCGTCTTGGTAGTTTTACCAAAGCGGCAGAAGAATTATTTCTTACCCAACCTACGGTATCCACACAGTTCAAAAAATTATCCGATGCTATGGAAATTCCGCTTATCGATCAGTCCGGGCGGGTGCTTAAAGCCACTGAGGCAGGATCGGAGCTTTATCGCACCGTAAGAAATATTTTTGATAGTCTTGCAGATTTGGACACACGTATTGCCGAGTTAAAGGGACTTAAACGCGGTCGTTTAAGGCTTGCAGTAATAACCACAGCAAAATATTTTGCTCCGGAACTACTGGGTGATTTTTCCCGCTTATATCCGGGTGTTGATGTCTCGCTTAAAGTCACCAATCGAGACAGTCTATTTACACGCATTAATGATAACGAAGATGATTTATACATTCTCGGACAACCAAGCAATGACAACAATTTAGAGAGTCATTGTTTCGCGCCAAATCCGTTGGTGGTTATCGCGGCAAAAGACCATCCTTTGGTAAATCAAACTAATATTTCAATCAAACGAATCGCGGAAGAGCCGTTTATTGCGCGTGAAGTGGGTTCAGGAATTCGTGATACCGCATTCAAATTGTTTGCCGAACACGGTTGTGTACCCAAAGTTCGCATGGAGCTCGGTAGTAATGAGGCAATTAAACATGCGGTTTTCGGTGGGCTAGGCGTGGCGGTTTTATCATTGCATACGTTGTCATTAGAAGGTGCGAATGGGCCATTTGAAGTTCTTGATGTTGAAGGTTTTCCAATTCAAAGAAAATGGTATCTTGTTCATCGAAAAGATAAAGAACTATCCGTAATTACGTCGACGTTTTTAGAGTTCGCAAAATCGATTGGACCGGAAATCACTCGTCGAATGGAAGATTTATACGAACAGTTCGCCAAACTTCATCGGGAAAATCGCAAAGCATGCGCGAACAGCGAATAGCAGTCCCGGAGTTGGATTAAAATTTATGATTAAACTACGCACCTATATTTTCATCGATTCCATGCAACCGCAGTTAGCCGCTTATATGGGTACGGTATCTCAAGGTTTTCTTCCTGTTCCGGGCGATGCTTGTATGTGGCTGGAAGTTGCGCCTGGAATGGCGATACATCGTCTTACTGATGTGGCACTCAAAGCGACTCGAGTGCATCTTGGTCAACAGGTAATTGAACGGGCGTTTGGTTCAATGGTACTTCACCATCGGGATCAAAGTGACGTATTAGAAGCGGGTCATGCAATATTGCGAACCTTAGGTACTCAT
>JAOUJM010000144.1 GCA_029883265.1 Gammaproteobacteria bacterium | reverse complement strand
TTGAGGAAGCGGTTGATATAGTGTCAAAGAATGACGCTAATGTATTGGATATTGGATGCAATGATGGAACATTGTTAAATTTCTATCCGGATGCTTATCAAAAATATGGCGTTGATCCATCCGATGTTGCTCAGCAAATCAAAGGCGAGGCAACTGTTATTCAGGATACCTTTCCTTCGGCAGAACTCGAGTCGAAGTCCATGCAAGGTAAGTTTGATGTTATTACATCAATTGCAATGTACTATGATCTAGAAGACCCAATAAAATTTACAAGAGCCATTAAGAATCATCTTAGTGAACGAGGTATTTGGATATTTGAAATGTCTTATATGCCCTTGATGCTTGAAATGAATTCTTACGATACGATATGCCACGAGCATCTGGAATATTATAGTTTAGCTGTTATTGAAAATATACTTAAACGTGTTGGATTAAAAATATTTAATGTAAATTTAAATAGTATCAATGGAGGGAGTATTCGTTGCTACGCTACTCACGTTGAAAATTTTACTTACAAGAGTCTTGAATTTTCAAGAAATATAAAACTGCTACGACAAAAAGAATTTGATTTAGAGTTGGACACCGACAAACCATACAAAAATTTTCAAGATCGCATCAATAGGCATAGACAAGAAATAAGTGAATTACTTCGTACTCTTAAGAAGCAAGGAAATCGAATTCACATATATGGCGCGTCAACTAAGGGTAATACTATTCTACAGTGGTGTGAAATAGATACTCGCTTAATTGACTTTGCTGCTGAACGTAATCCGGATAAATATGGTGCGCTCACGCTAGGAACAGAGATACCAATTATCAGTGAGGAAGAGTCGCGTAAAATGAAGCCGGATTACTATTTAGTATTGCCATGGCATTTTAAGGAAGAATTCTTACAGCGCGAAAAAAAAACCATTGAGGCAGGTACAAAGTTGATCTTTCCTTTACCTCAAATAGACATTATAGGATAGTTGGAAGTGTGAAATGATAAATTCTGTATATTCAAAAATACGTGACATACAACGTTACGGGTTCAAAGCAAAATCAGTTGTTCCCTTTTCACCGAGATTTTCACGTTGCGATATATTGGATATTAAGACCGATCATGGTAGTTACTATTTTGCCAACGATGAACATACTCACCAAGTGTTGTCTGATTTACCAAAATATTCCTCTCGTTTGAGCAACTTTATTGAGTTTGTTACACCACTAATTAATCAAAATTCAATTCTTTTAGATATCAATTCTGACGTGGGTATTCGAAGCGTATTAATGTCTAAATATGTTAAACCAAATGGACTTGTCTTTGCTTTTGAGAAAAATGAGTTCAAGCACTATTTAGCTCAGAGAAACACTGATCGATATACTTGCAGAAATGTTAGAACTTTTTTATGCGAAACCGGTGATCATGCACATGCCTCATTTTTGGGTATAGACAGCTTAAAAATATCACAGTCAATTAGTTTGATGTGTATTAGTTATGATTCGTATTCATTCAACATTATAAAAAATGCAAAAAAAACCATTGAACGCAATTCAATGCCAATAGTGATTCAAAAAAATGGAGATAGGGAGTTTAGTTCGGATGTCATTGAAGAGATAGAAAAATATCTAAGCGAGATATCCTATCGTATGAAAGAGTTTACAAAAGAGGGTATTGTGTTATTTGAGCGAAAACAAGAACAATCAAAAAATAATCTGAAATCAGTTAGCAGCCTCTATGGAGAACGATATACAGGTCATTTTAAAAAGGAAGATCTGATCACGTCAGGGTTTTTGTTGACTCAGACTCAAGTTGACAACTGCACAGAGTTTCTGGCTATTAATGGTTATGTTCCTCATCAAGCTGAATGCAAAAACTGGGATCTAGCGAATATATTACCGCGGATATCTGTAGGTAGCTGTTTAGACATGGGTAGCAGTGACTCACATCTTCTAAGAAATTTAGTTCTGAAAGGTATCGAGGGTGAATTACATGGGGTGGACTTGAGAAAGCCGAACATTCCATTATCTGGGGTTCAATATCAAGTGGCTGACCTTATGGATACAAAATTACCATCCTGTTATTTCAATCATATCACTTGTTTGTCAGTAATTGAACACGGAGTCAACTACGAAAAATTTGCAAAAGAAACTGCACGTTTGCTAGCACTCAATGGACGCCTGTATGTAACCTTCGACTATTGGCAACCAAAAATCGAACCAAATATGCAATTATTCGGTTTACCGTGGACGCCATTGGATCGAGAAATGACTGAAGATCTTATTCAGATTTGTGAAACTCATGGGCTAACATTAATTGAACCTATGGTCTGGTCCACTGGTGATGCAGTCATTACACCAGATAACTACTCGCCCAATCATATGAGTTATACTTTTGGCTTACTTATTTTCGAAAAAGTCAAATGAAATATATTCTGGTCTTTGGAATTTCCGGTCAAGACGGCTATTATGTTAATCAAATTGGCCAAGAAAAAGGCTTTACTGTTATAGGGGTCTCGCGAACCAGTCTTCCAATTGCTGGAGATGTATCGAGTTTTGAATGCGTTTCACAACTTGTGAAAGACTATAAACCGATTTACATATTTCATTTAGCTGCAAATTCAACTACCCACCACAACGCTGTTCTAGAGAATCACGAGACCATTTCAACAGGCACGCTCAACATCCTTGAGGCGGTCAAACAATATAGTCCTAATTCCAAAGTTTTTATCACAGGCAGTGGTGTACAGTTCGAAAATACAGGAGTTGCAATTGATGAATCCACAGCATTTGAAGCGAGCAGTGCTTATGCGGTTGCGCGAATTCAATCGGTATATGCTGCTCGTTATTATCGTACATTAGGTATTAAAGCGTATGTAGGCTATTTGTTTCACCATGAAAGCGCCATGCGCAAAAACCATCATGTTAGCCAGAAAATTGTCAGGGCCATACAGCAGCTAAAAATGGGAAAACAAGTAGAATTAGAACTTGGCGATATAAGTGTTGCAAAGGAATGGAGTTACGCTGGGGATATTGTTCATGCAATGTTTACTTTACTTGAACAAGACATCATTTTTGAGGTCGTTATAGGATCAGGTGAGCTGCATACAATAGAAGAGTGGCTTAATGTGTGTTTCAAAACAATTGGACTCGATTGGCAAGATCATACAAAAGTGCTAAAAGATTACAAAGCTGAATACAAAACACTTTTATCGAATCCGATGTTAATTAAAAAAATGGGTTGGACGCCTCAATGCAATTTTGAGGCTATAGCTTTGAAAATGATCAATGAGGAAATGTAAAAAAGGATGTTCAATTAGAAATGGTCAAAGCAGATATCAAGCAATCGTAGTATACCATGTTGACGGTTGTTTATTGGAGTATAAGTAGCAAACAGAAATATCAAATGAATGAAATCAAAAAGAAAAAAGTGCTTATCATATTTCCTTATGAATGGATTGAATATTATCCAACTTATCATAATTTGCGAACGTGTCTAAGTGAACAATACGACATTCAAGTTCTTGCGATCGCGCCGAGTTATTTGAAAATACGAAAAAAGAATATTCATGACATAGAGTACTTTAAGATTCGCGGTTTTATAGCTAAATGGGCTGTCTATTTGCAAAATAATCTGGCTAAATTGCATATACAGTTTCCTATTTTTGAATATTTTGTAGCGTTGACGTTCTTAGTAAAAGCATTAACTAAGAAATCGGATGTAGTTATCGGTGCGGATTCTATTGGCCTATGGGTGGCTCAGAAATTATCTCGATCACCAATCTATTTGTCAGTCGACATTGATGAGGATGATCGTTTCTTTGAGCGAGTTAAAAACAAAAAGATTGCAGCGGCGATAATAGCAAATGAGGAACGCTGTGAGAAATTACAGCTCCCAGTGTCGGTAAAGAATTTCTTAGTTCCCAATAGCTCAATATTTAAGAACTTCGACATGAATTTATCAAAGCGAAAAGGTTTAGTGTATTGTGGAACCACTATTCCTCAATGGGGCATTAATTACTATTTGGATTATTTGAATCATTATGAACAGAGTCGCATTACAATTAAGGGGGCTGTAAATGAATGGTTTCTCGATCAAGTCAAGCAAAGGTACTCACATTTGCTTGATAGTGGAAGGCTGATACTAAATACCAACTACATAGAAAACAATCAATTAAGTCAATTTTTAAGTAACTATGAAATTGGTCTTTGTTTATATGATATGGATTTAATTAAACCTAATAAACGTTTCAATCAGTTAACAGGTTCTTATGGGAAATTATTTTCATATATAGCCGCAGGTGTGCCGGTGATTGCAACCAATTTGCCTGGTATGAAGCTTGTTCAGCAGTATAATTGTGGCGTATTACTTGATGAACACAGTCCTTTGGCAATTCATCAAGCTATCCAAACAATAATGAAAGATTATCAATCAATGGTGAATGGTTGTATTTCGCTAGCGCAGGCCTATAGTTTTGACAAAAAGATTAAGTCATTTATTGATTTTCTAGATCAGAACCATAAGACACATTGATCATTGCATCCCGTGAAAATCGCAAATCAACCAATTTTAGCTCATAAAGCTGAAGCAGAGAGAAGTTATGTTTGATGCCTTCATTGAAATCACCTTGAGCCAAACAAACGCCTAGGTTTGAGTAGATAACCTAATGTAACTGGTCTATTCAAGAAAGTATTTTTTAAGTTTTAATAATTCCACAATAAATATATGCGCCTAATAACGAGTCGGTATAAGACGTTTATAATTTTAAGCTTCATTTATACGCTCGTACTAGTGTATTTATTGGAGTTTGTTCTGGTAATGACAAACAGTAGTCCCGAAATTGCTTTCGGTAAGTGGCGTGTGACTCAAAAAGGTACATACGATCACCGTAGTAAGTTACAGGTTGTTGAAGATCTACGTAAAAATAAACAAGATGCATGGCCATTGGTGACTCCGTCACATTTTATAGAACAGACCTACAACGAACTTGGGCATTCAGTATTGCCACTGGCAGGATTAAAAAATGTATCAACTGTATTCTGCAATGAGGCTGAAGGTTATGCCATATACACAAGTGATGAAAAAGGATTTAGAAACAAACCTGGGGTCTGGAACAGAAAAAACGATTTGTTATTGATAGGAGATTCCTTTGTGCAAGGAGCTTGTGTGGAGGATGAAAATACAATTGCATCTCGCTTACAGAGCTATGGCAATGCACTATCTCTGGGCCAATCGGGTACTGGCCCTTTAGTTCAGCTAGCCTTGTTAAAAGAATATTCTCAACAAGTAAACCCTAAAACAGTCCTATGGTTCTACTTTGAGGCGAATGACCAAACTGATTTACTCAAAGAACAAGAGAAGGCTCTATTAATAAGTTATCTGCGAGATGGTAGTTTTCGGCAGAATCTATTAAGTGATAACGCTTATATTCAGAATCTTATAAAGGAATTCGTTGAGTCAAACATGGATAAAGTTGTTGCAGAACAGGGGCCGAAGCAAAACAGAGCGTCGTTACCATGGTTTAATATTTTTAGATTAAATATGCTAAGAGGGCGTCTGGGCTTATCCTTTAGTGATATAGCCGTTCCAGATTTAAGCATTTATCAGGATACTGTCGCAGCATTCAATCGCTTCTGTATAGAAAATGGTTTTCAACTTTTTATTGTATACGTACCAACAGGTGCTAGGTATCAGATGAGTGCTATGCCACATGGGGAGAAATTCTCCAGGAAACATATTATAAATTTAATTGCTGAAGTTGGTGTACCCATAGTTGATTTTCACAAACTATTGATTAGTCAAAATGACCCAAGATCGTATTATAGCTATAACGGTGGTGGTCACTTAACTTCAGAAGGTTACCAATTATTGGCTGATTATATAATAGAAGAAATCGAAACACATTCATTGCATCTTAGTAGAGAAATTAAATGAAGGACAACAGGAAAAAGAATTTGTTGATATTGGGTGGTGGTGCTGTTGTATTGGAATATTATGTGCCAGCAATAGAGGCGTTAAGCGATCAAATAAATGCAATAATAATTGATTTGCAGCAAGCTAATATAGACAAGATCAAAACGAAGAGCCCAGCAATCGCTGCTATCACTGGTGACTACAAACAATATTTGCAATCAATGAATGAATCAGACTTTGATGCTGTACTAATCGCTCTGCCCAATTGGTTACACAATGAAGCTGTAACACTAGCGCTCAACAAAGGACTACATGTACTCTGCGAAAAACCGCTAACTTTAGATAAGCAATCTTCAATCGAGTTGGGAGAACTAGCGAAACAAAAACAACGTTCCTTGCAAGTTGCCATGGTACGTCGTTATATCCCATTTACTGAGAGCATTAAAGAACTAATTGCTTCATCAGCTTTAGGTGATATTGACCATGTTACTTTAAGCTTTGGTGCGCCCTATGGTTGGATGTCGGATACCGGGGATTTTTTTGATCCGATAAACGGTGGTGTGCTTGCGGATATGGGATCTCATTTTCTAGATATGTTTTATTATTGGTTCGGTGATATGGAGATTGTGCAATATGATGATGATTGGCAAGGAGGGGTCGAAGCGAACTGTGAGTTACAGCTCAAGACCAAGAAAGGTAATATTCCAATCACTCTGACCTTATCAAGAACTCATAATTTAAACAATGAAGTCAATATTATCGGATCAGAAGGAACATTGGATGTGTCTACGGCTAAAATTGGTGAGCCCGTAGTCAAGATTAACAAAATGAAAAATACGGAACTTACACTTAAAAAACAGCCTCCGTTTGAATCTGGCACATGGCCAATGCAGTTTGCAGCCTGCTTTGTAGAACAATTTTATCAATATTTCAAACGTCTCAATGATAATCTTTCCCCGACAGTGACTGCATTCGATGCTGCTAATATTATGGAAATAGTTGAAAAATGTTATAGCAGTAGAAGTCAAAAAGAAATAACAAAACAAAACGATTTAAGGCCGATTCAACTTGCTTGCGAAACATTGGTCACCGGTGCTACTGGTTTTATAGGCAGCCATCTCGTTGAACGACTTGCAAGCATGGGATTTAAAGATGTGGTGTGTCCTGTGCGTAATTACCGATCATGCGCAAATATTGCCAGGTTTTCCTATGCTCGACCCAAAATGAATTTGTTGGATTATGGCAGTGTTAAAAAAACGCTCGAAGGTCGAAAGTGTATTTACCACTTGGCCTATGGAGCAGGGGCCGCTAACGAAGAAGCAATCAATGTTATAGGCACAAAAAATATTGTAAACGCTGCTATTGAGTGTGGTGCTGAGGTTGTCGTGGTGCCTAGTACCATGTATGTGTATGGCCAACCAAAGACCGACCAACTTGTCGATGAAACTTGGCCATATGCACCGGTTGGCGGAGTATATGGTTCCAGCAAAGTGAAAATGGAAAAATGGTTGCTTAATCGGGCAAAAACATCAGGTAAAACTCGAATTGTGGTGCTCAATCCTTCTTGTATATATGGACCAAGAGGTGGTGCTTATTCCAATTTGCCCGCTTCGATGGCAATTGAGGGGCGCTTTGTATGGATCGACGATGGTATTGGAATCGCAAATGTGACTTACGTTGACAATTTAGTAGACGCACTTGTACTGGCAGCGACGACACCGGAAGCGCATGGTCAACGGTTTCTTATTAATGATGTATCCATCACTTGGAAAGAATTTATAACTCCATTATTAGGGCCTTTTGCTGACAATATAAGGTCGTCGTCGCATCAAACAATCAAGTTTGAAAACATTGAAAATCCACTTGGATTAAAAGATGTAGTAGGACATATCTTAAAGGACTATGAGTTAAAAAGTATAGTTAACCAAGTGCCATGGTTAAAAAAATTAAAGAAAATAATCTTTCATAGAATGCCATCATTCAAAAATGAACTAACTGGAATTGGTATTGAGCACGCGAGACGTTCTATTTCGCTGGTACCGCAAACCGTTAGTGAACCTGTGCCTCCATCATGGTTGGGCGATTTGTTTGGACCGGCACAAACAAAGTTTTCTTCACATAAGGCACAATCAATTTTAAAGTGGCAACCACTAGTCGATCTAAAAAGTGGGCAAAAAAAGACAGTGGATTGGCTCACAAAAGCTTCATTTTTCAACAAACCAAAGCAATGACAACAGTCGCGCATTCCATTGCTTGGTATTTTCCAGAATCTTCGGGAGGTACAGAGGTTTACTTAAAGACTCTAGTTGATCATTTGAAAAACGACCACGACATGAGTTCAATTGTTGTCATACCGGTTCATTCAACCAAACAAATTAACACGGTATTTGAGAATATTGAAGTATTGAAGATACCTGTTAGTTCAAATTCAAGTGAGAAACTGGATTTGTCACTTTTTGAAGAGTGTTTACAAGCGAAAAAAGTTGACATATACCATCAGCATTCGTGGACGACGAGTTGTGGGCCTGAACTATTACAGAGTGCAAAACGTTTGGGATATAAAACTGTTTTGACTATTCATGTGCCAGGAAATATATGTTTACGTGGGACCATGATGAAATTCGGAAAATATCCTTGCGATGGAAAAATTGATCTATTTCATTGTTCAATTTGTTTAATGAATGATAAAGGTATTCCCAGTGCTATCGCTAAACCACTTTATTGGTCACTTCCAGTTTTCGGCATATTTGCAGAAAAATTGCCGAAAAGGATAAGAACATTATTGGCCATTAAGAATATCGTTGCACAACGCAAAGAACAGTTACGCTCAGTGGATAAAGTAACGGACAAGATTGTGGCGGTTTGTGAATGGATGTCGAACAGTCTGAAACGTAATGGAATAGACGAAAAAAAGATTGTATTTTCGCGACAGGGGGTGGAGACCAGCCTCGTGGATAAAAAGCTAGAAATTGTTGAAGCCACACCATATCTCAAGAAGCGGCTAATTGTTGGTTATATTGGTCGGTGGACGCCTGTTAAGGGTGTGCATGTACTGGTGAGTGCGATCAATTCCTTGTCTGCACAATTAGACATTCAATTAGTCATATATGGCATGATTCATCAAAAAGCAGACGAGGTTTATAAGGATATGGTAACTAGCCAAATTAACAGTTCCAATATAATCGTCAATGATTCTGTTGATCGACAGCAAATTAAAGCTGTTTTGAAAAGTTTTGATGTCTTGGCTGTTCCTTCACAATGGTTTGAGACCGGTCCTTTGGTTGTCTTGGAGGCCCAAGCGTGTGGCATACCAGTTGTTGGGTCAAATATTGGTGGTATTGCCGAGTTAGTCAAACATGGGGAAGATGGCCTACTGATTGATAGTGCAAACTTACATGCGTGGAGGCAAGCGTTTACGGACTTAGTTTTGAAACCGTTTCTTTTGGATGATCTAAGAAAAGGCCAACGTCCACCGAAATCCATGAAAACCACAGCCAGCGAAATGAACTGCCTATATTCTGAGCTTATGAGCCAACAATGAAATTTTGCTATTTGAGCGAACATGTTCAATAGAAAATTAGAATATGTATTCGTTACCGGTTGTGCTCGATCAGGCACAACATTGCTGTTTGACTTAATTAGTAGTTCACCAAGTCTGTGGAGTACTTATCAAGAAATTCACGGCATTTACGAATGGGATATAGGCCTTCACCCAGATTATGAGAAAGATAATGGGAATGTATTATTGAATGAAGATATGAAAGAAGAACGGCGAGAAAGCATTCTTGAATTTTATAATAGAGAAATCTACAACACCGAGCGATACGGACTGCAACATTTGAATTGCCATAGTAGACTCGATTTCATCAAATATCACTTATTTAAACGTTATAGCAAAACAATTGACTATTTTTCAAAAGCCTCTCGCAAAGTCATTGATAAGAATCCAAAACACGTATATCGAACTGACTTTTTGAAAGTTTTAGACCCTAACGCAAAATTCATTTTTATTATTCGTGATGGCTTCTCAAATATATCAAGTCTAATCGAAGGGTGGGAAACCGGCAGTTTTAAGACTTATAGGATACCCGTGGAAAGCGGGCAGTATGTTCAATGGAGTTTCGAGCTGCCACCTGGATGGCATAATAAATTAATGTCTTCAATCGCTGAACGAGCCGCATTTCAATGGACTTCGGCAAATGAAATGGTGATTAAAGCGATGAATGATTATCCAAACGATAGTATTTGTATCCGTTACGAAGATATGATTCGCGCACCTGAGATAGAAATTTCAAAGATATGTGGTTTTATTGGCGTAGACTTGCATAAGTATATTGCAAATCAATTACAAGAATTACCTGTAGTCAATGCACTTTCAAAACCCAGTGAGGATAAATGGCACAGTCGTCGACAATTAATCGAAACAGTGTATCCCATGTTTTCAGGCTTACAAGAGGAACTTGGTTATGGATCGTTATAAGATGTATAGCACTGAATATAACTACTCATGAATATACTTGTATTCGTCCGCAAAGCGAGCAATTTTTCTATAAATTACATCAGAGGGTTTTTCAGCGGCTTTATACCAAAACCTGCACCAAGTCTATCGATAGAAACGACAAATGTATGTAATTCCATGTGTGTTTTCTGTGCAAATCCAGTCATGTCTCGCAAAAAAGAACAATTAAGTATGGATGAGTACGCCAAGGCGGTTGATGATTTCTTTGCGATGGGTGGCGAATACTTGGATCTATGCACAACGATTGGGGATCCATTGTTAGATAAGAAAATATTGGATAGAGCAAAATACATTAAGCAAAATTATCCACATTTCACAAATCTCGGTTTTGTTTCAACGTTACAGTGGTTGCACAAATATGATATGGATAAGTTTCTGGATTCAGGCTTTTCATGGGTTTCGGTATCAACAACGCTAACCGGTAAAGAAAAGTATGAGGAATTTTTTGGAGTCAAAAAGTACGAGCAGGCAATGCAAAATTTGCAGGACTTGTTGTTAGCGGTTCGAAATAAAAACAAAAAGTTTGCTGTGGTGATAGGAATAAAGCCAACAGGTGACTCCTATGACGATATTGTTAATCATGAAGACTTTGCACGATTCAAAGATATTGCACAATTCGATCTTTACGAAGCCGCCAAACAGGTTGGGTATTATGTTGATGATTGGAGCGGTTTTGTAAAATTGCCGGACTACCTTAAAAAGCGACCACTCTATCCAAGATATTTTCGTCCATGCAAAATGTTATATGGTTCCATGATTGTTTACTCAAATGGAAAGGTAGGTGTCTGTAGTTGTAGAGATTTTAATGCAGATAGTGAACTAATATTAGGACATATTACCGAAAACACACTTGATGAATTGTGGAATGGAGAACAATTAAAGAATCTACGCAAAAACTGGCGATTAAAAAATCAAGTACCCAATATATGCAAGACCTGTAGGCATTATATTTATTGAAAGTTTAAAAACGTTGAAAACAAACGATCTTGTTTCAATTATCATTCCTTGCTATAACGCCGAAAAATTTATCTCGGAGACAGTTCAGTCTGCCCTTAATCAGAACTATTCACCGATTGAAGTTATTGTAGTTAATGATGGTTCTACAGATTCATCGCTGGTGATAGTTGAGAAACTCGCGATAGAAAATGCCAATTTAATAATTCATAACGGAGCAAATCGAGGCGTAAGTTTTGCTAGAAATACAGGAACAGATATGGCGAGTGGAAAATATATCCAATATGTTGACTCAGATGATTTACTAGATGAGGATGCGATCGCAAAAAGAGTTGATATTCTCGAATCTAACAATGCAGATGTCGCGTATTCCGATTGGCAGGAATTAGTTGAAACAGAAAATAATGTCTATGAATTAGGAGCTATTAAAAGAAAAACAATCGAGGATGTTAATCCTGATCCTGAAATTGCACTGTTCTCAGATTTCTGGTGTCCACCGGTTGCAATTTTATATACACGAGAAATAGTCAACAAAATTGGTCAGTGGAACACCTCCTTGCCCATAATACAAGATGCTCGATTTGCCTTAGACGCTGCCTTGCAGGGTGCGAAATTTGTACATATTGAAGGGGTTGGAGCATATT
>JAOUJM010000009.1 GCA_029883265.1 Gammaproteobacteria bacterium | reverse complement strand
ACGGATGTAGATCACATGATGAATTTCATTTTGCATGAACCGGATTTTACCACGGCTCGACGAATCAGCCGGATATTGAACAAACATTTTGGTCAACACACTGCCAAAACAATTAATGCAGCACATATTAAGATAGCCGTGCCGCAATCTTATCATCACGATGTCGTTGATTTTATCGCAGAGGTAGAAAGTCTGCGTGTTAAACCCGATGCTCGCGCTGTGGTGGTTGTAAACGAACGCACAGGCACCGTTGTATCGGGTGGCAATGTTCGAGTATCCAAAGTCAACATCACACACGGTGATTTAAAGGTAGCGATACGCACCAAGTTTGAAGTTTCACAACCAATAAAAGTATTTGCTAGCGATGTTAATGCAAGCACCGTTGTGGTTCCAAATACCCAACTTGAAGTCGACGAGCAATTAGGTTTTAACGTGAACTTACCTAATGACTCATCGGTATCTGATTTAGTGGCAGCGCTGAACAAGGTGAAAGCAAGCAGCCGCGATATTATAACCATATTACAAGCGATCAAACGATCCGGCGCATTACATGCCGATTTGATCATCCAGTGACAATAGGTGGAGAGTACGTATGATTGATATAGCTGCAATAACAACCAGTGATCTAGGCAAACTCGCACTGGATATGTTGCATTTACAACAGCAAGTTTCCGCTGCCAATGTCGCCAATGCAGGCGATGATCAATACGTTAGTCGGCAAGTCGATTTTCAGACGGTTTTTGATGAGCTTAAACGTGGCGGATTAGCTTATAAAAACAGTGAAGCATTAAAAGCCCGTTTGGACAATGTTGATCGTTCTCGATTGTCAGATCACGTGGTTGCGTTAGATACGCCAGGCGTGAAACTCGATAAAGAGATGGCAAACATGATTAAAAATTTGTTGCGCTACCAAGCGCTATTGACGGGGATGAGTGGTTACTCATCAATTAGTAAAATGGCGATAAATGAAGGGAAGAAATAGTAATGAGTATGTTTTCTGCCTATGATATTAGCGCGTTGGGCTTAGAAATTGAAATGCAGCGCATGCAGACGATTGCCGCAAATATTGCAAACGTCAACACCACGCGCAATGAAAATGGGTATCTCTATACACCAAAAACACTGGTATCCAATCTTCAATTTGATCAACTCATTCAAGGTGAGATGAATACCCACACCCTGTCGTCCGCCGTCAATTTAATCGATAAAGATATCCCAACGAAATTGGTGTATGAACCGAAACATCCGCGAGCCGACGCCAATGGTTATGTTGAGTATCCGAATGTAAATACTGCGGACGAGATGTTGAGTATGCTCAAAACGGTCCGAGTTTACGAAGCGAATATTCGCGCAATGAACGTGGCCAAGGCAATGGCACAACGTGCCATTGAAATCGGTAGTAAACGATGAGTATCCACGAATTAACCCCTATTTCGCAGATGTCGAGCGAGCTTCAATCGTTGACCTTACAAACGGTCGAACGTACTCAGACAAATTTTGCAGACTGGATGAAGAACACAGTCGTACAAGCCAACGATAAAATAATTCAAGCAGATCATAACCTACGAGCGCTGGCCGTTGGCGATACGGATAATCTACACCATGTGATGATTTCTATTGAGAAGGCGAAGACATCGTTTAACTTGGTAGTGCAAATCAGAAACAAGGTATTGGAAGCCTATAACGATATGATGAAAATGCAAATATAAGGAAGCAACGATGCAAGACTTAATTGAAATGTGGCAACGCTTAAATCAAACCAAACAAATGATGTTGGTTGGTGGACTTTTGGCAATCGTAATCTTGATCGTGATACTGAGCACCTGGATTATGTCACCGACCTACCAAACACTATTTAGTGATCTCGACGCTAAAAGTGGCAAATTGGTGATTGAGGAACTGAAGAAAAAAGGGATTGCGTACCAAATTAGCAGTGATGGTAAAAATATCCAAGTACCGGATTCGCAGCTTCACGAGACACGATTGGATTTAATGGGTTCAGAAATCCCCGCGAATGTGGGACTGGGATTTGAATTATTTGACAATACTGATTTTGGTATGACTGAATTCGCACAACAAATTAATTATCAACGAGCTCTACAAGGCGAATTAACTCGAACGATTATGGCGCTTGATGCGGTTCGATATGCACGCGTGCATTTGGTGCTGCCCAAACATAGTCTATTCACCCAACAGCAAGCGCGGACCAGTGCCTCAGTGACGGTGTTTTTGAACAAACAACAACAGCTATCCAATACTCAGATTCTCGGAATACAAAAACTTGTGGCATCTGCTGTACCAAAACTTGAATACACGGATGTCACCATATCCGACGAGCAAGGCCACACCTTGAGTATTCATCAGCCGGTTGATGCGATGGAATCACAAATGAGCATGCGCTTGAGTAAGAAAAAATCGATAGAGTACTATCTAACATCGAAAATAGACAAAGTAATTGAAATGGCATTTGGTACTCACAATGCGTTGGTAACTGTTGATGTGAGTTTGAACATGGACACCCAGCAATCAACCATTGAAGATGTCCTCGCACCAAACCAAGTGGATAAAGCGATTCTTAAAAAGAAAGTGATAAACAACTCACAAGGTAGTTTGTCCAATGTGAATAACAAACAATCGCGAACAACTGAAGTTGAATATGTATTCGGTAAGAAAACCCAACACGTGGTAAAAAAACCGGGGGATATTGCACGAATAAGTATTGCCGTCTTAGTCTCACAGGACACCTCCGATGAGATCATATCGAAACTGGAAGATCTAGTGGCGATGACGGCAGGCATTGATCGCCGGCGAGGTGATGCAGTCGCCATTCATGCGATACCTAATCAGGCATTGACTCGCTTAGATGCACCGATCTCCCATGAGCAAAAAACGCAGCCGAGCACGCTAGTTGGCCAACCGACCATTAACGAACCCATTGATCAAGAGCAACGCGTCTTGTTTGGCTTAATTGGTTTGGGTGTGTTAATGGCGGCCGCATGGTTGTTACTCAAACTGGCTGGACGACGTGGTCAAAAAGCACCGTCCTCATCACACTCTCGCCAAGCTTTTGGATTAAATCAACGGGAACGCAATGAAGTCGCCGACTTGTTTGATCAATGGATTTCACAAGCTCCCAATGTGAAGCCGTTTGCCGAGGCAAGTTAGATGGATATCTCAAAACAAATTTCACTCATTTTGTATTTGATGGATTCAAGTGATCGACATTGGTTGTTAAAACGTGTACCAGAAGCGATGCGCTTTCAAGTCGAAGTAAACTTAGAAGAATTAGATCATCTTGCAGTTCCACGAGAATACGTTGTCGAAAACTATGCTCACTTATTACCTGAGCATCTAGGACAAACCTTAACATTGAAAACACTGTGCTCAATTGTTGATGGACTCGCCCCGGATAGACTCAAGCAAGTGTTTGGACGGGAGAGTATGCTAATCGTCAATGCAATTGTTCATTATTATGATTGGTCTTGGAAACAAACTATTATTGACCAATTGAAATTGATTAACCGCATCGATACATCATCGACTCGCCCACAACCCAATGTGGTGATTATGATGTTCACCCATTTACTGGAACAGTATCAGGCTGACGCTCAACAGGACTCAACAGCGAACAACTTACACAGGGATTATATTAAGACTGCGCTAGGCTAATCGAATAGAAGGTGTTGAATGGCAGAAGTAATTAAGTCACCACCACTGGTATCGGACACCCATGTGATTTCACAGGCCGATGCTGAAAGTATGATTAAGTCAGAAGAAGTGGATGCTGAACAATCCGGGCCACCTACACCTGTTGAATTGGATCCATCTTTTGTAACGAACGATCAATCGACGAACGAACAGACGACGCACCAAGCAGAATTACAGGTACAACAAAGACAAGAATTGTCAGCGAAACTTGAACAACTAACCAATGAAAACGCAGGATTAGAACAAACGGTAGAACAGCTCCAAGAGCAACTACAGAATCAGCAGCAAGCGATTGAAAATAGTAATGAAGCAACACTCCAATCGGGCTATCAAGATGGCTATCAAGCCGGTGAACAAGCGGCGAGTGAAGAGTGGTCTGAGCTCATACAGACGTTTCTAACATTACTTGAAAGTGTTAACCACGCATACCAAGACCTCATCGAACATGAAGAAGATGCGGTAATTGATATTGTTTTAACAGCCGTTCAAAAAATTCTGGGTAAGCAATTGATCACCGAGAAGGGGATTCTTGCAATGATCAAAGAGACAATTACCCACGCAAAACAACTCGATAATCTTGTCGTACGGGTTAATCCGGATGATTTTGATATCGTTGAGCATCATAAAGACAAATTAGATCGCCTTAAGTCAAGTCCGAATATATCAATACAAGCGGATGCCAAAGTACAACTCGGCGGCTGCATATTGGAATCGCCGCTACACACCATTGATGGCCGACTGGAAACTCAATATCAACGTTTTGTCGAAGTACTCATGAATGCTAAACAATTAAGGTCCGAGAAAAAGTAGTAGTGTTATGACAGATGCGATGCGACTTGCAGTTAAGGCGATGGATTTTGTGCGTGAGATCGGAACGGTCACACAGTTTTTCGGTCTGGTCATTGAGTCGGATGGACCCAATGTGTTTTTAGGTGAGCGTTGTGAAATCTACATAAAAACTCAAGCGAAGCCGATTCCAGCAGAAGTGGTCGGCATCAAAAACGGCCGTGTCTTATTGATGGCATATGGTGATATGACGGGAATTCAATTAGGCAGTGAAGTGGTCGGTACCGGTAAAGCAGCCCAAGTTGCCGTGGGAGAGGCACTATTAGGACGGGTAATTGATGGATTTGGTGAACCGCTCGACGGACTACCGTTGACAAACATTAACGAGCATTATCCTCATTATGCGAATCCGATGAACCCGCTTAATCGGCCGCGCATAAGCGAAAAATTGGAGACCGGGATTCGCGCAATCGACACGTTTTTAACTTTAGGCAAAGGACAACGTATCGGTATTTTCTCAGGAAGTGGCGTCGGTAAAAGTACGTTGCTTGGTATGTTAGCACGAAATACCAAAGCCCATGTGAACGTTATTGCATTAATTGGTGAGCGCGGCAGAGAAGTCTTGGAATTCATTGAACAATCACTTGGTGGGGAAGGCTTAGCGCGATCCGTGGTAATCGTCGCCACCTCCGATCAGCCCGCGCTCGTGCGTTCACATGCCGTCTTTGCCGCCACGGCGATTGCTGAATATTTTCGGGATCAAGGACGAGATGTGCTATTAACCATGGACTCGATTACTCGATATGCGATGGCACAGCGCGAAATCGGACTCGCAATTGGCGAGCCACCCACGGCTCGCGGTTATACACCATCGGTATTTGCAATGTTACCTCGATTACTCGAACGCGGGGGAACAAGTGTGAATGGTGGTTCGATAACCGCCTTGTACACCGTATTAGTCGAAGGCGATGATGTAAATGATCCGATTGCTGACAGCATTCGCTCAATATTGGATGGGCATATTGTTTTAACCCGTGAGCTCGCTCAGCAAGGCCACTTTCCGGCTATCGATATCCTACAAAGTAATAGTCGACTCATTAATCAACTGATTGGCGAATCACAACAAACATTGGTGCAAAAAGGTTTGAAAGCGATGAGTGACTATATGAATGCCAAGGACATGATTGATATAGGCGCCTATCAGCACGGTAGCAATCAGGATATTGATGAGGCAATTAAACGCGTACCAGAATTGAAGCATTTTCTAACCCAGCAACTTCATGAGCGAATTAGTGAAGATACCAATATAACAACGATGCAAAAACTTTTTGGGGAAAACTAAAATGAGTAGAAATTACGTAAAAAAAGCAACTACGCTCGAATCGGTCATCAAAAAACATACCATACATCTTGAAGACCGTCGCCATGAATATGCCACGGTTCGCCAAGAGCAACAACACTATGAACAATTAATTGAAAAAACCCTTCAGCAAATTGACGTGATTCGAGACGATATACAACGTTATGCACAACATAATGAACAATTCGATATGACAGAATACTTGTTACAGCGCGAATATCTGCTGGACCTAATCGATGAATTGGAGCGAACCGAAGCCGAAAAATTGCAGGTGGACGAACGCCTTAATCAGGTGATCAAACATCTGAATCAAGCGCTAATTGAAATCAAGTCGTTCGAAAACCTGAAAGAAAAAAACCATCGCCAAGCGTCGCTACATCAGGAGAAACAACTCACTAAGCAAATGGATGAGCTTTGGCTGCTTACCAGGAGAGGGCGATGAAAACCGAATTCAATATACAGCACATTCTTGTGCCGATGAAGCAACAACAGCGCAGCCAAACCGGTGTAGAGTTTGAGCAAGCATTACGTATACGCCTGGAGCAGACTCACCTTAATCAAGGCAAGGCAACTGAAGGATCTAATCCACTACCGAAAACACGCGTCACCGCTGAGTCCGTTCAACTAACACCATTGAAGGTATCGGTACAACCCTTGGTTGCAACAAACCACAAGCCAACATTTACAGCACTCGCCAATCACCATGACAAACCGCTACTAACGCGTGTCGCTTACGCAGCTACACACAACCATATGCAGCCGCAACCCGGCACTACCGTATCCACTGCACACTGGCCAACATTATTGCAAACGACAAAACACAGCAAATCGTTGCCAAGTCGACTAGCAAGCATCGATTTCAATCAGCCGCAAACACGGCATCCATCACCGGCATCAACTATTGCAATACACATTGATCAACAACAAGCACAAATACTCATGCGTACCACATTGCAAACACCACATCTACTTGAAAAACTCAAGACAAGCGTAATGAGTTATTTCAAAAAAATGGGCATCAAAATTAAATCATTTACGCTAAATGGTCATACATCAAAGTAGGCTGTTGAGTTGATTGGTAAAGACTATCTAGGAGGTAAACATGGCAACTGAATCGATTGGGAATGTCTCCGCAGCAACAAACTCCGTTCAGAATACGAATGTTGGGCAAGAAGATTTATTTAAAATCATGCTGTCACAGTTAAGTTATCAAGATCCGTTAAAGCCGATGGATAATCAGGAGTTCATCGCAAAACTAGCGCAATTTACCAATCTTGAACTGAATCGACAAATGAATGAGAAAATGGATGCACTATTGTCATTTCAAGCAAGTAATCAGTCGATCAACTTGATTGGAAAAACGGTTGAAGTGACCACCGCGGCTGGACAACAACTAGGTACCGTATCGTCGGTGAGTTTCGAAAATGGCATCCCGCGTTTGACCGTGCAAAATTCCTTTGGCGCATTTTTGTCTGATATTAGCTTGTCACAAATTCTGATTGTTCGATAATTCGTTGGGGTAGTCATATGTTTACATCAGTCTATAGCGGCCTTTCGGGTATGTTGTCTTTTTCAAAAGGCCTCGACGTGCTCAGTGACAATATTGCGAATCTCAATACGCCAGGATATAAAGGTAACGATTTGCTATTTAATGACTTGATTTATCAATATCGCTTGGCCGGGAGTCAGGGAAACTATGCCAGTCAGCAGATTGGAAATGGTGTACAAGCCAATCAGACAACGACCTTTTTTGGTCAAGGCGATATACAAAATACAGGAAATGACACCGATGTTGCATTGGATGGCAATGGTTTTTTTGTGCTACGTGATGGCCAACATACTTATTACACACGCGCCGGTCAGTTTGAGGTTGATGACGATGGTTATCTCATTTCGAAGGTCGCCAATAGCTATGTGATGGGGCTCTCAAACGGTAGTTTGTCAAAAATAAACGTCAAGCAATACCGAATTGATCCACCGAGTGCCACAAGCATCATCCAATTCACCAACAATTTATCAATCGGATCGAGTTCGCATGTGGTCAATAACATTAACGTGTTTGATAGTGATGGTGGTCAACATCAACTTCGAATGACATTCACCAACAATAATGCTGTTACGCCACGGAGTTGGCTGATTGATGTAGAAGATCAATTTGGCAATATCTTATTAGCAGGCGGAGAAATTCGCTATCAAGGTAACGGTTCACCGGAAGCAGGATTCAATTCGGTAAATTTCGCCTTTTCGCCGAGTGGGGTCGCCAGCAGTAACGTCACGCTTGATTTTGGTGCGGACGGTACGTTTGTCGGTTCCACCGGTTTTATTGAAGGTACGGTTTCAACTCTTTCCGTCGATAGCGCCGATGGTCATCAGTTGGGTTCTCAGACAACCCTGACCTTTGATGAAGATGGGAATATTTCAGTAAATTATTCTAATGGGCAAAGTCGTCAGTTTGATCGTTTAGCAATCGCAAACTTTGATAGCTTGCAGAGCTTAAAACGATTGAGCAACAGCCGTTTTGAAGCCGTTAACGGACAATCGCCTACATTGGGTTACGCCAACCTCCAAGGGATGGGCAAATTGGTCGCGGGTGGAATTGAGTCATCTAATGTTGAACTTACTCAACAATTTACCGATATGATAATTATTCAACGTGGTTATCAAGCATCATCTCAGATTCTAACCACAGCAAATGAGATGATTCAGCAGCTATTAGATATGGCAAAGGGCCGCTAAACTGGAATTGAAAAAAATGGATTTTAAGCCCAACTTACTACTAGGAAAACGCCATTTATTACGACTTGACGAGCTTGCGTCACTTGCGCTGGCTAGGTGGTCACAACATTGGGCCTTCAGTTCGGTTGAGGTCCAGGCTGCACAGCTCATTCCCATCGCAGCGGTTGAGGAAGACCTGCAATCAGCAAAAAGTTATCGATATTGCCCTGATCAGGCCGATCATTGGTGTTATGTCTCAATCCAAAATGAAGAAAATTTATTTTCCTTACTGACAACCATTTTGCCAACGTATGGGCCCACAACCTCGAAAGTTGTTGCACCCACTGGCGCTATCACCGAGAAAATGTTGATTTCATTGCTCGATGATTTAGTCCGACGTCTAGTTTATCCGGATCAACATCCATCGGGCATAGCATTCGATAATTCAAACAGCGACTTCGCATGTCTTTATAGTAATGGACTGGTTAAGATAGATGTACATCATCAACAACAACCACTATATACGTTTTATGTGGGCCCCTATTTAACACGTCATTTGACGCCGATCAAAGACGTCGATCCACATCGCGTGATGCCCCCATTGAAATCGTTAAATGAAGCGATTCAGCATCAAACCATTCGGCTATGTCTACAACTGGGTACAGCAAATCTTTCACTCGAAGATATTCAACACATCCAAGTTGGCGATGTGATTAAACTCGATAATCCGATTAGTAATCAAGTTTTGTTGGGTGTTGCCGATAACTTTGTAACAATTTGTGCGACGCTTGGTGCCAGACAAGGACAAAAAGCAATGAAGCTACTAGGTAAATAACCAAAATAGGGATATGGGTTATTGCTCATGGCAATTAAAAAAACAACACTAGAAGAAATTGGTGAGAGTGAACAAACCGGTAATGCCATTTTTAGTGATGGTTTCTCACTCATTAAAAATGTGAAAATAAAACTCGATGCGATCCTTGGGCACTCTGATCTATCTGTTTCAGACCTTTATCAACTAGCAGAGAATTCTGTATTAAAACTTGATAGAGATATTGATGATCCTATTGATATTGTATTGGATGGTGAGGTCATCGCACGAGGTAGTTTAGTCGTCGTCGATGATAGTTTTGGCGTTTGTATTTCCGAAATCAAACCAAAAGACTCAAAATGAAATGGCTGCGACATGGCATAGCGACGCTAATCATCGTTTGTTGTAGTCCGGCAGCATATACCGATAACAACTCGGTAGTGAGTTCCAATGAACCGCCAACCATCGCTACCACAATTCCCTTTAAGCAAACCGATCCTGTTATTACCACGGGTTACATTGTGAAAGTTGCGTTTGTTTTAATCATTCTTCTCGCACTTGCTTATGCAGGTTTATATTTTCTTCGAAGTCGACTTATGCCAGCCATTACACCGGACAAAAAAAATAAAATAAAAATATTGGATTCAACTCGAATCACAACTCGGACCACGCTCATAACCATCTCTACTGGCCGCAACGAATATTTGCTCGCTCAAAGTGGCGATACGGTAGTCGTGATTGATAAACAGGACACAAACTCTCGTGAATAAAAATACACGAGTCATGAAACCATATTTGTTTATATTGCTGATTTTGATCACATTGGCACCCTGTCTAGGTTTCGGTGCGGATATCAATTTGCCTGGCATTTCTATCGACATAAACAATCAATCAGATTCTAAGCCTGTTGCAACTGCGTTCAAAATACTACTGGTAATGACAGTATTAAGTTTAGCGCCATCTATCATTGTTGTAATGACCTCTTTCACACGAATTATTATTGTTTTTTCAATGTTGCGTCACGCACTCGGCATGCAACAAACCCCGCCCAATTCTGTGCTGATTAGTTTGGCGCTATTTTTAACGGTGTTTACCATGCTACCTGTTTTTAAGGATATGCATCAACATGCCATCACGCCCTTTTTAGATGGCAAGATAGAAACCGAAGAAGCTGCAGAACAAGCAATGACGCCCTTACGGAAATTCATGATCAGGCAAACACGTGAACAGGACTTGATGTTGATGGTTGAAATATCAAAAACCGAGGTTCCAAAAACCTTAGATGATATTTCCAATTTTTTACTTATCCCGGCGTTCATGCTCAGCGAACTCAAGACGGCTTTCCAGATTGGATTTGTAATTTTCCTCCCGTTTTTGATGATCGACATGATTGTCGCAAGTATCTTGATGTCAATGGGTATGATGATGGTTCCGCCGATGATGATTTCACTTCCGATCAAAATTTTAATGTTTGTGTTAATTGATGGTTGGAATGTTGTGACCGGTGCACTAATGGGTAGTTTTCATTAACCATGAGATAATATCAAACATGACCAACAAAAGTGCCAATCACAAACAATCAGAACAAGCACTATGGCAAGCTTTTAAAGGCGATCAATCGATGTTAGCGCGTGACCAATTAATTCAACACTATGATGAGTTAGCGAAAATTGTCGCTTCGCAATGCTATGCAAAACGAATCGATAACAATGTAGAGTTTTCTGACTACAAACAACTCGGTCTCATCGGACTCATCGAAGCGATTGATCGTTTCGATCCGTCGCGCGGAATTGCGTTTAATACTTTTGCATCTCACCGTATACGCGGGTCGATTCTCAATGGTCTCGGAAAGCTGACGGAGCAACGCTCACAACAAGCCTATCAGCACAAATACATGAAGGATCGCATAGATGCATTGAAAATTGAAACTGAGACGTCAGAAAATAATACCATTCAATCTTTCTCAGATGTGGCGGCCCAGACAATCAATTTAGCATTGACCAGTCTTCTAGATGCATATGCGCATCACACTTCAACACAGCAGCAACCCTCAGCATGTGTCTATCAAAGCAAATACATGATGGAAATGAGCGACAAAATTCAATCAGTGCTAGAAGATCTGTCTGAACAAGAACAAACTGTCATTAAATCACATTATTACCAACACATGGACTTTAGTGATATTGCAAACCAACTAAATGTAAGCAGAAGCCGTGTGTCCCACCTACATCAAGCTGCTTTAGAAAAAATCCGTAGAGAACTACAATTTCAATCAGGTCTCGATGAGGATATGTAACTGCCAACACGTTCAACCTTCGAGTCGACACCCGTGACAATGTCTACGTTGGATCGCTAAGAATATATGGTTGTATTTATTATTTATGCCTCTAAATTCTTGAGGCCCCTACTTGGGGTACAAGGGACATATCGTCCGCATGTAACAATTATCGCTACAGCCCTTGGTATCCATAGCTTACAGAGCCCCTTCAATTTCCTTTTTCCTGATTTTCAGTCAATGGTTTCATAATTTCTATAATATCGAGCAAGTTTTGTTCAAAGCTGAAACTGTATGTTCCGTTCAGATTTATATTATACCAGGCTACTGGTGATACCATTTTTGTTAGTTCGAGTTTTTCTTCATCGCCGTTGTCTGCAAAATAAATGAGCAAGTGGTTTAGGATTAGGGAGTTGAAATAGATGATAGCATTGGTCAATAGCCTGGCACATTCGTTCCAAAGTTCGATTTCATAATCCGATGAGCCTCTGAATCGGTTTCCATTTACTGAAGCAATCGCACGGCGTAGTTGGTGATAGGCTTCTCCACGATTCAGTGCGCGTTGCACATACCTTCGCAAGCTAGCATCATCGATATAATCCAGGATGTACATGGCTTTGATCATCCGATTGTATTCCGTTAATGCCTGTAGTAAAGGATGATTTTTACTGTAACCTGAAAGTTTCCGCACTAGCGTTGCTTGTGTCATTGTTTTTCGTTGTAAAGAAATGATGATTCGTTGGATCGTTTCCCATTCTTGCTCGATCAGCTGAGTATTGATTGGTTTTTTTAGTGACAGCATTGGTTTCTGATTGTCTTTCTCATTGATGACAAACATATCTTCAATCACTTTACCAAATTGCGCATACCTTGGAGCAAAGGTGTATCCAAACAGATCTAAGAGTGCAAAGTTCACATGGTTTACGCCGTGCGTATCTGTCGATAAAACGTCTGGTTTGATCTCAGATGTGTTGTTATAAAGCAAGTCAAAGATGTAGTGAGGTTCATGTTCGTTCGATCCAGTCACTCTTGCATTCAGAGCCGCATGGTTGGCTATGAGTGTCAGTGCGGAAACGCCTTTGTTGGTGCCGAAGTACTTCGATGAGTATCGCGTTTTAAACGTTTCTAAGCGCGACTCAAACTTTTGGCCATCAGCACTGGCGTGGACCAAGCCTTCTTGAATATTGTAGTGCTTGAAGATTTCAAGATTAGCGATGCCATTATTAATGGTGTCGTTCGCTTGATTAAGCGTTTCAGGACGGAGGTAGTTAGCTTGGGTTGTTCGCAGCTGTTCATAACTGCGATCTGAAATACTGGCCATGCCATAAATACCGTAATTGGTTCCGTTACCGATTATAGCGGCTAGCAAGTCATTTACATAAAAACGCTGATCAGTCTGAATTTGTCGCACGTGTTCAAAACATGCTAGGTAGCCAGTTTCTTTATCTATAAGTCGCAATAGGTCGGCAATGTTGACTGGTTTCAATTGTTCAAAAAATGGATTATTGAGCATGCTTTTTGCGCCCGTCGAGGGTAGTCGCCATTGAGTCTTGCCGCTTCGGTTGCGCAAGATGACATTCTCATTATCACCATTCTCAATCCGTTCGCTGACATCATTTAGCTTTTTTGAGAGCGTCTTGTTCATCGTGCCCATGAGTTTTTTGGGTGCAGTATCGATGCGCGGCAGCATCGAGTTTTTAATCAGTTTTTTCTTGCCTTTCCATACCTCGTCACTGATCAGATCATCCTGCAGTGCGCGATATTTTATGGCGTTCGGTATGTAGAGCTGACCGTCTAGCTTACTTTGCACCATAAGATATAGCAGGATTTCAAATCGGTTTTCATTGACACTATTATCAATCACTACATATGGCTGCTGTTTTGGGCGTATCAATCGACGATCGAAAGTAAGGAGTGATTGTGAGGTTTGGAGTTCCCGTTGGGATACTGCAATTTGTGATGCTAAGGTTTGAGTTGTTGTTGATGCTTGGAATTCCAAAGATAAAAAAATCGGTCGTAATAGACGTTCAATTAGATCCGTCTTCTGATCATAGTATTCCCAAACATAATCATCCAAGGCTCGTTTTTGTTTTGATAAATACAGGCACAATGATTCAATGTCCCTCGCTTTTAATAAATCTTGAGCTTGCTCCCGCACGGTTTCAAAAGGCAGTGTGCCGTCAATATCATCATCGATAAAGAAGCGTAACAGATCTGCAGCTTTACCCACATTCGAAGCCGCACCTTGCCAATCCAGGTAGGCTGTTTCTTTTGCATAAATTTTGGCTTGCTCACAGAGCTTACGAGTATGATAGATAAAACCATCAGCCAGGTGTTCTACGATAAGTTGATGTCGCTCCTGCAAATAGCAAATCAAATAAAGTTGTTGAGTCCCGCGATCAAAGCGCTTTAGCTTGGTTAAAGTGTAATAATCAACCATGGATGCAAAGTGTTGCTGATTCTTAATTGATAGATTTAGTTGCCCACTAATCAGGTCAATATCGTCCACCCATGAACAAATATGATCATAAGTTTTGAGTTCTTTTTCCAGCTCTGCCGGTGTAAAGCTTTTGGCTGACCGACGAACATCACGTAAAGTGGTCGACGTATCACTAAAGATCTGCTCATTCAGTGCAGTCGATAAACTAGGGGGCATTACTGTTTTTAGCATCGTGTCGATTTGCTGTTTCTCAGCAGTAATTACTTTACTGATTATCTGTTGAAGTACGGTATATTTTGGGCTAGCAATATGTTTTTGAGCAAGGTATTCAATACCAGCATCGAAAAGATAACGTGGTTCAATGCAAGAGTTGGCAATTGATTTCAAATGCTTAAATAATTCGAGTTCATTGGAAGTAGCCCAGTTTTTGAAACCCAATACATCGAGAACTTTTTGATATAGCCGCACTCTCTGCATTCGATTTACACTAAAACGCGGAACACTAAACTTGGGAAAATATTCCTTTGCAATGAAAAATAGATCAGATTGCACATCACCAAACCGGGGATTAAGTGTAATTGGTTTTACCTTGAAGTATCCAAGGAGTGCAATCGCAAAACACTTTTGATTTCTGTCTCTTATGGTTGCTATGCAAGTCAGTTCGAGATCGTTTAATGCAAAACACACTCGTTTTTGCTCAAGTGATAATACCGGGACACGGTAAAGATCCCTGATTTTGGGTTCGAGAAGAATGGTGAGCCGTTCTTTGAAGGCCATAAATTGTCCAAAAGGCCCAATAATACCTTAAAGTAAACGACGGTATTGAAATTTTTGAAATTGAAGCCCCTCTAGACTCTATATGTGACAGGGGCTGTAGCGATAATTGTTACGTGCGGACGATATGTCCCTAGCACCCCAAAGTAGGGTCCCCAACGATTTAGAGGAGGGTTGCGCGGGATTCCAACGTGACCCGTTAAGATCGCACAAAACTTACTGGACCTAGTGATGAGGCGTTTATGTTAACAGCAAACATGATTAGAAATATTTTGCTGGAAAACTACATTTAGAATGACTCCCTTACGTTACTTATTGGCGAATTTTGCATGAATTTCGAGCAACCCTCAGATTGCAGCAAGATACATTGAATCAAAAAAAATGTTTGGCAAAGAAAGAGCTCAGAATCAACTTGCTAATTACTAACCGCAGAGCTGGTTTTCTATTTGTTCTAACTGCAATTGTATAATTATTTTTTCATGCGCTATTGCTATAAAAAGCAACACTTCGTGAGCTATGTTAGTAATAAAAGTTAAAAAATATTTTCGATACTTTTACAGGATTCGGTAAATTTTGACAAAAAACTATTCAAGCTAATTTATTCAAAACAATCTGAACTATACTCCTTTTCTCGGACGGAGAAAAACACGTTAAACTACAAGTAAATGGGTGCAGTTCATTTGTGCAAATTTTTGATCATACAATTCAAAAGATGCACTATCATTGGACGAGCAGGCGCAGATTATTGATTTTCGCCACTACAATTATTATCCCAGATTATTAGCTTTTTTTTCTGTTGAACTGAATTAGTTCCGACTTGATCTGACACTTCGAATTGACAAGAAGAGAGTTACCCGTTTTGATAAAGGTGTCGAATCTTTATTTCAAAACAAAAGGTAACTCTCAATGATACATACTAACAATCCTATTATTAAACACAAAGCCGGATTACTCAATTTGGCGGAAGAATTAGGTAATGTTTCCAAAGCCTGTAAAGTAATGGGCGTGTCTCGGGACACGTTTTATCGCTATCAAGAGCTCGTGGAAGACGGTGGGATCGACGCTTTAGTTGACAAGAATCGACGTGTCCCAAATCACAAAAATCGAGTTGACGAGGTGGTTGAACAAGCGGTCATCACCTATGCGATTGAGCAGCCTGCCCATGGCCAACACCGCACTAGCAATGAGTTGCGCAAACAAGGCGTTTTTGTTTCTGGTAGTGGTGTGCGTTCCGTTTGGTTGCGTCACAATCTTGAGAATTTCAAAAAGCGGCTGAAAGCACTTGAGGAAAAAGTAGCGAAGGACGGCATCATTCTCAGCGATGCACAGGTCGCTGCATTGGAAAAGAAAAAGCATGATGATGAAGTCAGTGGCGAGATAGAAACGCAGCACCCAGGCTATCTGGGGTCGCAAGACACCTTTTATGTCGGCAACCTCAAGGGAGTCGATCGCATCTATCAACAAACTTTTGTCGACACGTATAGTAAAGTGGCCTTTGCCAAGCTCTACACGTCGAAGACACCGATAACAGCTGCCGACTTACTCAATGACAAAGTCCTGCCGTATTTTGAAAGCCATAAACTCCCCATGCTACGAATCTTGACGGATCGTGGGACGGAATATTGTGGTCGCGTGGAACAGCATGATTATCAATTGTATTTAGCGATTAATGACATTGACCACACCAAGACAAAAGCCATGTCACCGCAGACTAATGGGATCTGCGAACGTTTTCACAAAACGATCTTAAACGAATTTTATCAGATTACATTTCGGAAAAAACTATACTCAACCATGGAGGACTTGCAAAAAGATCTGGACGAATGGATCGAATACTATAACAATGAACGAACCCATCAAGGTAAGAAATGTCTTGGGAAAACACCCCAAGCAACTTTACTTGACGGGAAAAAGATTTGGGTGGAAAAAAATATAGCTCAAATCTAAACTGACAGGCATCTTAAAAAACGGGTAACTGTCAGATCGGGTCTGAGCTACTACAGTTGAACATAGAAAAACAAAACCATTATAATATCTAGTATCCTGCGTGAAATTCCCAAAAGCAATGGATCAATTTAGAATTTTGTTTAGGATTTCCGATATTAAAGGCTGTTTCACTCAAATACATATGTCAATATACACGCTTTACTACGAATTGAGACGATGATTTGTTAATTGTATATCGTATTAGTATTGTATTCTTTTTTCTTCTGCTCGTTGCCTGTGGCGAAGAAGAGATAGCATTTGAAATATTTGATATCCGATGTAGTGATACCACATCAATTCATTTGAACCGCACAATGAAGTCTCATTATGGTGCATCGAATGGGTCTGTCAATACATCAACAACGGATGAGTTTTCAATCTGCCAACTAAGTGATTGCAAGCTTGTTAGTGAATTAACAAATCGCGCCCACGTGGAATCCACGCCGTCATATTTGTCTCTTTTGGAAGATCCTTCAAATTTCACCGTCTTCAGCGATATTTGGCAGAAGCATCCTAATAATGATATTGATTCGCTTTACTGGTATGTCTATTTGGACCCTACCGAATGGACACATTCTGATTACACGCGTGTAGCCAGCTGTTTGACTAATCATTACGGTACCATTACTCAGAAATTGGAATACTATAGAAACAACGTATTGGAAGGCGACGGCGAAAAAACTCGAAAACCTGTCATTGCGGCTCTTGTATATGGAAATCGCCAAAACAAGAAGGCGCTTTTCACATGTGTTCCCAGCAGCTATCAACTGAGTTTTTCTCCAGATGGGGCTCGTCGGTTCTCGATCATTCTTCAGACACCTGATCTTACTTTTCCCAACAGTTATCGTCTCTCAGACATTGGAATACCCGAAACAACACTGAATGACATCATTGTGGTGCAACCAAACATCGAATTTCAGCAAGAATTTGGAATTTATTTGCCGTCAGATTGGTTCGTGTTTTATCAGTTGTGTACGGATGCTTCGGGTATGAATATTACAGACTATTTCAACGTTATGGTTTATGATCGTAATGACAGTCAATTTGGATCCATTTTTAAATATTAAACTATGGATACGTTAAGCAAAATAAAGAATTATAAAAATGTAGGAAGGCCTATTGCGATAGTCATTCTCTTTCAGATTTCGTGCTTAGCGATCGCAGATAATTACACACAAAAAAATAGCTTTCCGCAATTACAAATGGAATCCAGTATCGTACGTTTCAACACGCTAGTCGGTGTTAGCTTGGACTTTACCTATGTGAACACAAATTCAAAAATTCGCATTCGTTTGCCTTATGCAAACAATATTTTTCTCAATATCTATTCACAATTAGTAGGTCGACATTCGATTGACTATTCCTACTCGAAATTAGGGATACAATCAAAAACCTGCTGTTGGGGTATAGTACCTTATGCGTCATTGGGTCGAGAAGACGCGTTTTTAACCTATGCCAATTTTGTAGCCGTAGGCATCGATATCAGACTCTGGGAACATTATCGTATCTCACTTGAGACGATGCAAAAATGGGTATTCCCAAATCTAACGAATAGCTCTTCAAGTCAAAAAGGTATAAGTTGGAGTTTTGCGTTTTTGGCTTTTTAATGAATAAATGGACAGCCGTATAAAAAATCGTTTCTCTGTATACAATGGCAGCGGTGTTTCTAAAGCCTGATGAAAAATCATAAGTCCGTGTTCATTAAACATTATGATTCGAAGCAGCGGAGAGTAACTAAGCAATTTACCAACTCAGCAAATGGAAAGACTATTATAGTAGTCATTATGATGGGCATTGACTGTAAAACTAATCATATTGTCTGTTGTAAAACTCGTGCGATATCCAATAATTTTGCCCGGTTCGGGGCATCCATTTCTGAATAAATACTCATGAGTTCACGGAGTTCGTCGGGGAAGGCCATGCAGATGGGGTCGCTTTCGACGTGTTGTTCGTCCATCCAACCTTGATTCTTTTTAAGAAAGACTTCTGTTTTTCGTGCGATGCGATCGTTAATGGTAGCAAAGGGATTATCGAGCAGTTGATCGAGCTTGGGACGTGCCATGCCTATGCCTTTCAGATAACGATTGAGTTTGCGTTGTTGTTTAAACTGATTGACGCAGTATTCTAGGTTTTGATGACGGATGGCTTGAATGTCGCGATGGTCGGCTTTAATGGGGCCAATCCCAAACATCACCCAGCAGGGTGATGCACCGGTGGTTTGACAAAAATAGAGTAAGTCATCGGGTGAGGGGATGGAAACACCGGTTTCATAATTCCCCAAGCGTCCTCGACCCCATTCGCTTAAGACCTGGAGTAATTCCGCGCCGGTTTGATAACCCGCCATGAGTCGTGCTTGGCGCATGCGTTGACCAATTTTTAATGCCGTGGGGTTTTTGTTTGTCATGGTGTGTCACTCAAGAATTGGGCGTGGGTCACAGTTTACAAGAAACTTGAAAAAAAGTCTTGCAATCTTGAAATTGCAAACTATACTAAGCGCCATGTTAAACGCAACGCACCCATTAAACACCTATCTGCTTCCTGAGCCCCTCAGTGGACACGAAGCCATGATCGCCTTATTTGAGACGCGAAATTTAATCGATGATGTGCAGCGTCATTGCTCATTTGGTGATGCGATGAGCTAATATGCCTTTCATGTTGGAAGGCGCTGAGCCTTCCACGGTATTCATAATGGAACCCTGGTTGGCAAACCGGGGTTTTTTTATGCCCACGATTTTTTTATTTGAAGGAACACCATGCAAATATTTTTAAGTCCAATAGCCCAGATCATAGACAGGAGTTGTCCGGCACATGGTTGCACAATTTTTAATTGCGGTGATCTGTATCGACTCGCATCTGGTATTGAGACAAACGAATGGTTTGTACATGACACTATGACTTAACCCTTTGCACACATGCGATGGGTTAGTAACAGCCCATCGATGGAACGACACAGCCTCGATGGGCATCGATAAAACGATGTGTATTGAGGTTTTTTTTGCCTCACGTTTATCCACGATGATAAACGTTGCTCTTTAACAAGTAGGAACGTGTTTCGTGATGTTTCGTTGTAAACATCACGGCTACGGGCTCGGTTCGCCGGTCACATCATGATTTTGTCCATGTGTGTGCTGCAATCATTGCCCGCATAAAAATTTTTCGTCCTGTAGTTTAATAGGTAAAACGCCAAGCTTATACCTTGGATGAGCGCCCGATTAGCGCATGATCCTCGTTCGATTCGAGGCAGGACGACCAAGCCTAAATAGTTTAATAAGCAAAACAACTGACTTGTAATCAGTAGATGTCCGTGCAAATCGGATTTTGAGCTCCAGGTTCAATGTTACTGAGCGGTGTGACAGCACTGGGTTGGAATCAGAGTCTATTGAGGATTTTTTATTACGACTGTCAAAAAAGAATCAAAGACGAGTAATGCTGATTCATAAACGTGAGACGCAATGTCCGGTATCGGTTGGGGAACCCGATCTCAGTAACGCCAATCAGTTTTGCAGCGATAGCTCCAAGTAGTAGAGCGCTTGGTTGAAGCCCAAGGCGGTGGAGGTGCAAGTCCTTCTCGCTGCGCCAAAAAGATGCTAGGTGCACCATGGGTAGGTGAACGTCCTGTTAAGGCGTGGCATGTCAGTTCGAGTCTGACCCTAGCAGCCAAACCAAGGGATGGTGGCAGAATGACCATGCACTTGATTGTCGATCAAGAGGACGCGGGTTTGATTCCCGTCCATCCCGCCAATTATGAACCGGTATGCAAATGGTTAAGCGACCAGGCCTTCAACCTGGATGGTGCGGGTTCGAATCCCGTCCGGTTCTCCAATGACACATGCGTGTGAACCGCTTGTTCACCGGAACACCACCTCCGATTAGAAGGCGTGGTAGTGCAATTGCACCGCCAACAGAATGATGCTTAGAAAACGTTGGCGTATTATAACGGGGCTTGGCGCAGTCTGATGAGCGCATCTCGTTTGGGACGAGAGGGTCGAAGGTTCGAATCCTTCAGCACCGACCAAACATTGGCGGCTTTAGCTTAATAGAAAAGCACCTGGTTGTGACCCAGGACGATACGAGTGCAAATCTCGTCGGTCGCCCCAAACACTGGCGCGGTGGTGGAACTGGAATACACGCCTGGTTTAGGCCCAGATGCCTTTGAGGATTGAGCGTTCAAATCGCTCCCGCGCTACCACTTCAAAACGCCCTTGGCGCAGCGAATAGCGCATCCGGCTTCGAACCGGAGGGTCACAGGTTTGAATCCTGTAGGGCGTACCATTTTTTTAATCACACAATGAAAAGGAGACGTCGTAATGCCTGTTTTAAACTATCAACAACAACGCACCGTGGGTTTATTGCGACGCCGTCAAACTCAACGGTTTGAGCAATTGATTGCATCCATGGATCTTCCCGAGCAACGAAAGTACGGAAGTCCAAACAATGCGGTGTGGTTCATTCGTCATGGTGGCATTCGTAATCGTGACCACAACCATTTTGATGAAGCGTATATGCTTGCGCGATTTATGTGCTAACGCTGGGTCTGTCGCTTAATGGTAAAGCATCGGGCTTTTAACCCGAAAGATATAAGTTCAAATCTTATCAGACCTACCAATGACGCATAGCTCAATGACAGAGCATCTGTTTTACATACAGAAGGTTCTCGGTTTGAATCCGAGTGCGCCGACCAATGCCTTCATAGCTTAATGATTAAAGCCTCACTCTACGAAAGTGAATGATCCAAGTTCGAATCTTGGTGAGGGCACCAACGACTTTTTCCCGATGGTTTAATGGTAGAACACAAGTCTTTGACACTTGGAGTGATCGTTCGAATCGATCTCGGGGAGCCAGTTTTAGCCTCGTTAGTTTATGTGATAAAACGGCTGACTCCAAATCAGCAGCTAGCGGTTTGAATCCGTTACGGGGTGCCAAGGTGATCGTGCTTAATTGGTAAAGCACCTGTCTCATACGCAGGGCGATGTACGTTCGAATCGTACGATCACCACCAATTGCGCGACTGTGGTGGATTAGGAATACAGAGCGAGCTTAAATCTCGTCGCTTTTTTAGCATGCCCGTTCGAATCGGGCCAGACGCACCGATTGATGAAAGCGTGGCCGAAGGGTAAGGCAGCCGATTGCTAATTGGTGCATCGAGTGATTGTCGATGTATGTGTTCGAATCACATCGCTTGCGCCACGATTATAAAACACGTTCCTACTTGGTTTAAGTGAGTGAAGGGTGATGATTTGGAGAGAATGGAATGACGCATCTAATTTTGCGACTGGATATTGCGGGCCAACCCTTGGGGTGGATGCCTTGGCAAACTGCGGCATTGTTATTAGTGAACGATAAAGTTGTTTGGATCGCTGGTAATGAACACTTGTGGATCAATGGTGGCCGAAATCGGTTAACGGGCCAACGCTCGCGGATTGCAATCAATTCTATTCTTGCATGTCGCGGGGTTAACGGTGTCAATCGTTATACGATGATACCCCCATTGAATAACCGTGAGTTGTTCCGTCGGGATGGGCATTTATGTATGTATTGTCTAGCATCATTACCCGATTCCAAACTGACGCGGGATCATGTGATGCCGCTATCAAGGGGTGGTGCGAATGTGTGGACCAATGTGGTATCAGCATGTCGGGTATGTAATGAGAGAAAAGCAGACCGCACGCCCGATGAAGCGAATATGACATTACACGGTGTGCCGTATACACCGAATTATGCGGAGTGGTTAACACTGAGAAATCGATGCATTCTTGCCGACCAAATGGCATTTTTGAGCAATCGGTTTTGAATAAGATAAGGAAAAGAGCATGACTATGAAAACGTATAACGTTATCGGTGATGAACAGGCCGTGCACATAAAAGCCTGGACCGATGGTGTGCTGTTTGATGCGAATGCGCAACAACAGTTACAAAATATCGCGCGGCTACCGTTTGTGCATGGCTGGGTAGCTGCGATGCCCGATGTGCATGTGGGTAAAGGCGCCACTGTGGGTTCGGTGATTCCAACGGTCGGTGCAATTATTCCAGCTGCGGTGGGGGTGGATATTGGTTGCGGCATGATGGCAGTGAAAACCTCACTTAAAGGAAAACGCTTGCCAGACAACTTAGCCGGTGTGCGTACAGCCATTGAAGCGGCGGTACCGCATGGGCGTACTAAAGGCGGCGGCCGTAATGATCGTGGTGCCTGGCATTATATTCCCGCGCGGGTATCCCAAGCATGGGCAAGCTTAGCTGATGCATTTGATCGTATTGCCGAGAAACATCCTAAGGTCGCGAAAGCGAATCATGTGAATCACCTTGGCACCTTGGGCACCGGGAATCATTTTATCGAAGTGTGTATGGATGAGCAAGATGATGTCTGGGTGATGTTACACAGTGGTTCTCGAGGTGTGGGTAATCGCATAGGGAGTTATTTTATCGAGTTGGCAAAAAAAGATATGGGCCATCATATTCTAAATTTGCCGGATCGTGATCTCGCATATTTGAATGAAGGCACAGAGTATTTTGACGATTATGTGCAAGCGGTGCATTGGGCTCAGGCGTATGCCGCGAAGAATCGAGAAGTGATGATGGATCGCGTTATGATGGCCTTACGTGAGACCTTGCCCATGAGTTTTCAAGCCAAAGTCATGGCAGTGAATTGTCATCACAATTATGTGGCAGTGGAACATCATTTTGGTGAGGACGTGTATGTCACACGCAAAGGTGCCGTGCGTGCCGGGGTCGGAGAGTATGGGATTATTCCTGGTTCAATGGGTGCGCGTAGTTACATTGTGAAAGGCAAAGGTAATGCCGAGAGTTTTTGCAGTTGTAGTCATGGTGCTGGACGGGTGCATTCACGCACTGAAGCGAAAAAACGTTTTAGTCTGGATGATCATGTGAAGGCCACTCACGGTGTGGAATGTCGTAAAGATAAAAGTGTGATCGATGAAACGCCCGCTGCATATAAAGATATAGACAAAGTGATGGCGGCGCAGTCCGACTTGGTTGAGGTGGTTCATACATTGAAACAAGTGGTCTGTGTAAAAGGTTAACTGATTGGTGTTGTTTGCATGATGGCGTGTGATACGCGTACTTAATGTTTTGATGGCACAAAAAAGTAACGCCTTTTGAGGCGGTCGTGTTGAAACATAGAGAGCGTATCAAAATGAAACTAACACAAGCGAATGAAATTATCGATTGCTTACCTCAGGGTAAAACGCACTTTCGGTATTTCAAAGATCAGTATGCGTTTTTGCTCTTGGCCGACTTGGTCGGCCAAGGCATGACGGTCAAACAGATTAAACAAACGTCGTATGCGCGTTTATTAAAAAAAAGAGAGGTACAACAATCGCTGGCGCATCTGGGTCAGTCCACGGTACGTGATCAAGATTTACGGTCGCAGTGGATTCGTCCTGCGATACCATTTTTGTTGAGTTTAACAACCTGGGGTGGACGCGATCGTGCGTGGGCACAAACGTCTCGACCGGGGTATAACGTGGTGCTGCAGCTGAATTTTTCGGAACAGCATAACCAAGCCTTTGAGCGTTTGGCGCAACCGCATGAGACCTGTGGTTTGAACTACGGTTTACACCCGGTGAATCATCGGGGGGAGCGTTCGCTATTTCGACATACCTTGGCGTGGGCACGGATGGATGTGGACTTTGAACGCGATGAAGCCTTAATTGAAGAGATTCAAAGTGATTGGGTACGGCGGGCGTTGTATGCCTGGCAAGTATTGCAGTGTTCTGACGATTCCGATGTGTTCCGTTTAATGGGTTCACGGCGTGATATTTTGATGTACTTGAATCGCTTTTTTGCACCGTATATTGAGGTGTGGGAAGAAGCAATGCTCATGGCAACAGTTCGGTTTATTCGTCATGAGTTGGGCTTGCGTCATATTTACTATCACAGCTTTGAGACTGGGAATGTGATGAAGCGTTTACGTGGGGCACAACCGCCGCGGCGTTTGTACAGTCAATTACCACGCCAGTTTTGTTTTGAGAAGGTTGCGCAAGCACCGGCGTTTTTAATGGCGGACTCGGTTGCGCGACGCGGGATTAAAAAAAGTAAAACCAATACCTGGTATTACCTACATTGAAGGAGACAATCATGACGACACGACGTCAACAGGTTTTATGTTCTCCACTATTGAGAAAAGGCCACGTACACCAGACTGTTCGATCTGGTGCACGACAATCCGAGGCGCGCTTACTCAGTCAAATGATTGATGAGTGGTATGCCGAGGATTATGGTTTACTTGATGGATTGGAAGAGGAGATCGAACGCGCACCATCTCTGTGTGATGGTGCAAAAGAATGGTAAGTATCGTTAGATACTTCATGACTTGCTAAGCAATCGGTTTTTTCAGCGGCGTGGCATCTGTTGCCACCTGGCACACTTAGGCTTCAATGGCACGGTGTGTACCGAAAAAATGCGTGCATAACAAGGCCAGTGTACGTAGCTCATTGGGTAGAGCAGATGACAGTAATCATCCGGTAGCAGGTTCGACTCCTGCCGTAGACACTCGTGGTAAAGCCGAGAGGCTTGGGGTTCGACTCCCCGCACTGTTCAGGTCAGTGTTTAAAAATAGCCAAGGGGTCAATGTCCCTGTTGATGAAGAAGGGGAAACAATAATAACAAGCCACTTCTTTATTGACAGCACAGTCCCGTCTGTAGGGCGGGGTCACCGCTACGCCAACAAAGGCTGCCAACCGTCATGAGACAAGCGATTGTCGTCATATGTGTCACAGCCAGCGTCCGCGTATCGGCCAACTCTCCATCCGCGAGACTGTGTGGGACATCGGCCATTACGACTAACAATAGAAATTAGAAAGGAGTATTGCCATGTTTGGATATAAACGAATTGTTGTTGCACAACACCAGCGTGGCTTGAAAATGCAGGATCAAAAACTTGTGGACATATTGCATCCCGGTGTTTATCACCTATTGGACTATGCACAACGTGTAGAAGTGAAGTTATATGATGTTACGGTACCTGAATTTCGTCATAACCAGTTAGATGTATTGTTGAATGACAGCACGGCACTTATGGCTGAGCACTTTCGTGTTTTCGAGCTCGGTGAATTTGAAATCGGTCTGGTGTATCAAAATGCAAAATTAGCCGATGTGCTTGCACCGGGTACACGTGCCGTTTTTTGGAAAGGTCCAATTGATATCGATGTTAAAGTATTGGATATCAAAGAAGACTATGAGGTACCACAAGCGGTGACGCAGTTGTTAGCACGTTCCACGAGCAGTGGTTTGGCATCAAAAGTGAGCCATACGATTGGCGTAGCAGAAATCGCCGACAACAAAGTCGGATTGCTTATTGAAGAGGGTGCACTTGTGAAAACACTTGCTCCGGGTCTGCATGTTTATTGGAAATTTCTACGCAATATAAAAGTTGAAATCATCGATTTACGACTACAAGTCATGGAAGTCAGTGGCCAAGAAATTCTCACCAAGGATAAAGTGAGCCTACGTGTGAATCTCAGTGCTCACTATCAAGTGACTGATGCAGTTACTGCGCGCAATCAGCTAAACAACTTTGTTGAATACTTGTATCGCGAATTGCAATTTGCACTGCGTTCGGCAATCAGTGCTCAAACGTTGGACGTGTTATTAAGTGAGAAAAGTGAATTGGATAACACCGTTTTCACCTTGGTGAAGAACCGAGTAGAACCCTATGGTTTGAAAGTGGTGAGTGTGGGTGTGAAAGATGTCATTCTTCCTGGTGACATGAAAGAAATCTTGAACCAGGTGGTGACCGCGGAAAAGGCGGCTCAAGCGAATGTGATTAAACGTCGTGAAGAAACTGCGGCAACACGATCACTTTTGAACACCGCGAAACTCATGGAAGGCAATCCAACATTGTTGCGACTAAAAGAGTTGGAAACGCTCGAAAAGGTGACGGATAAGATTGAGCGTCTCACTGTATTCGGTGGCCTCGATGGCGTGATCAATGATATGGTACGCATCAATATACCAACAAAATAAAGCATCGGCCTACCAAGGCCGATGTCCGTATATGAGGGTTGGCTGGGATTCGTGCTAAATACGCCAAAAACTCATACAAGCAAATGAATTCATCTAGAAATTTGTAAAAAATATTCTCAGGGTAATTGATTTCTATTTTTGACTTTCACCATCACCATTCAAAGAGTTACATGTGAATCGGCGGATCTCGTTTTAATCACGGCCAACCCTCTATTAGCCGGCAGTCTACTCGTGAGTGGATAATACATCTGCTAGCACCAAAGCGGAAAGGAACTGGGGACCCTATATTGGGGTCCCGTTTAATGTGGGATAATAGTCATGCAAAACGTTCTGATCTGACAGTAGGTTGGAATAGTTAAAATGTGTTTGGCTATCGATTAAAACAGAAATCAATCTCATACCGGGTACTGCGACCACCGCCGACTTGTTTTAGCGCACCGATGTCGGCTAGATATTTTAGATCACGAGTCGCTGTGGCAGTTGATGTTTTGGTTATTGCGACATATTTTTTTTGTGTCATTCCACCGTCAAAGCCTGGTACCCCTGCATCGAACATTCGATGAATCACTTTTAATTGACGATCATTCAGCTGGTCTTTGAAGTGATCAAGGAATTTAGTTTTATTAAGAATAAACTCGATTTTTTCTTCCGCCATCATCTGAGCGCTAAGTACAGTGGTTGAAAAATATTTAATCCAGTGGGTAATCTCATTAGACTTTTGAGCATTCATTAAGGCGCTGTAGTAGTCTTTCTTCTTTGTTTCGATTGCGTCGGAAAGACTTAATAGGGTGGGGCGGCCCAGTCCTTGAGAGAGTGCTTTTTCTGAAATGGCTCGACCAATTCGGCCATTCCCATCCTCGAATGGATGAATGCTTTCAAAATACAAATGAGCGATCGCGGAACGTATCACAGGATTTTTGATTTCTTCCGCCGCGCTTGGGGCAGTTTTGTTAAACCAGTCTATAAATCTGATCATTTCTTGCGGAACCTGATCAGATGGCGGTGCTTCAAAATGGACTTTCCATTTTCCAATCACTCCGGAGATCACTTGCATGGGTTCTTTATGACTACGCCACATGCCGACCGGTAAGTTTCTGCGCTGGCCGCTCATCAGCATTTCGTGCCATTTAAAAAGTGTGGCTTCGGTCAGCGGATCTTGAAACGAGTGACGTACATCGACCATAAGATCCGCCACACCTTTGGCTCGTCTATCCACAGCAAGGGAAGGACTAGCATCGAGCCCAAGATTATGGCGTATGGAGGACATGACATCGGAACGGCTAAGATTCTCGCCTTCAATTGCCGATGTTTTAATAGCTTCAGAGACCATAATGTCGATGACCGCATCGGTTTGAATCGTGCCAGGAAGGCTTTTCATGATACCGTTGACTTGTCCGGTCTTTTCAGCAAAAGCAAACAAAATATCCTGTACGCCTTTGATATCGTAGTTAAAATCGGTCCAGTCTGGTTGCTGCCAATTGTATTTCATGATTTGAATATAGTGTTTAATCAAATCAAATACAAGGGTATTATGATTCGAATATAGTGTTTATTCTAGGGGGGGTTGTTCAAAACTCTGTGTCACCATAAAATCACAAGCAACCCCACGCACCGAGCCATGTGGGCGATCGTAGTTATCCCTATGACCTATACCCCATTTCTCTGTCCGAGAAATGGGGTATAGGTCACCATCTCGTTGTCAAGATCGCCTGTCCAAGTAGGGAACTGCTGTCGGAACAACAGGCTTCATCCGGGCCTCAGACCGTTGAAACATTTAACTAAGCGACTTCGTGTCGTACTACTGCTGGGGACCCTATACACTAGGCAATGCATTAATAATTTAGAAATTTGCACCAATTTGAATGGTCAAGCCCGTTAAGCCACGTGCATCTTCAAAAGGATCGAAATAGTTACTACACTCTAGGTCCAGACTAGATTGTCCCGAGCAATTTTTTGCATGTATTTGACCTTCAAGTTCAGTAGATTCGATGCTAACCGAAGTGCTATGAGCGAGTGCAAATTGAAAACCTAAATTGGCAAAGGTAGACAAGCCACCTAAGTCGTGATTAATGCCGGCTTTCAATCCAAATACTAGTCCAGTACTAGACATAGTAATCGCTGAGCCAGGACTGAAATCACCCTCCTTTGTATTTATCTGTCCTGGAAATTGTGGAACCTCACCCATGTCTTGAGACGCGACTCCCATACCAAACAGAGGTGTTACAGTTGCATAGGTTGATGCATCTTGGCGCCATACTTCAAAGTCTGCTTTTAGGTTGAGTTGGAATACAGTTGCTGCTCCGAAACCAAAACCAAATTCCCACATGGGTTTAAAATAATCGTTACTAATCTGAATGCCTGAAAAAGATAACTTTGCTGGCATTGAAAAAAAGATTGCCGGATTAAACAAACCAGAATTTGAGTCAGAATAGTCCATAAATACTTGTTCCGAGGAAGAGCCCTCGCCAGATACAAGACGATCAGTTAAGTGAGCATCCTGTAAGCCAGATACCCCAGGTAACGAGCCTGCCGAAATGGCATAACCTTTTTGTGCCAAAGCGGTAAAACTGATGCTACTGAGCATGATTATTAAAAATATTTTTTCTTTAATGTTCACTTTCTTCCTCCCAGAAGTTTTTAAAAAGCGACTGCTGGATGTTAACTCGACCTGCGTTGGTTTGAGTTGAACAATTTATGCTTGCCAATGTTTGAATTTCTTCTCAGAATTAAAGTATCCTGAGAAGTTCTGAGTTATTGCTCGCAAAATCATCTATTTATATCTGTCTAACATGACAAGCGATTCTGGTTCCATCTGCCAAGTTTTCACGGTTTTGCACCTGCCATTAAGCGTGCAAAATCTTCACTGAACGCTTTGCCAATCGTTTTTCCGTGAGCAGTAAAAAGTGTTCCGTGTTCTTCTGGATTGACTGCACTGGCAATCATTTTTGCAGTGGCGTCGGTGCCTGTAAACCAGTGGTGATATTGATATAAAATTTTCCCACGCTTATCGACAATTGCTACAGTGTAATTGCTTCCGGTGCTACTAATTCCTGAGGCACCAGCACTGGCGACGAGCACACAGGCATGACAATAGAATGACATGCCAGGATCCGAGACAATAATCGCTGCGTCTACATCAAGGGACGCTATTGCATCTCGGACAAACTGGACTTCACCATCTGTGTTAGACCAAGCTTGGCTAGGTTCAGCAATCCCATATGCTCGCATGGATTCTGGTGCAGCGCCTGTCGGTTCGCGTTTTTTTCCATACTTTCCTTTTGAAAACATAGAAATCGCACCAGCGACCATATCAACATCTACACCTGCAACTTGGAACTTCTCCGGTGGTGTTGCCAGCCGAACAAATTGCTCGTTGTCAAGCATCGTGCGTGGTTGGAGTACTGAAAAAGATAACTTGTTACTATTTAGCTCCTCAATAAATGAATTATGCGCTAACGTAGCCGCTTTTGTTCCATCGCCAGTAGATAACATTTTTATAGCTTGGGTGAGCATATTTTTTTTCATTGTTTCGCGCGGATCAGGGCGATAAACAATTTTTTCCGGAACGGTAAAAAGCACCACGGCGACCGATTTAATTTTGCTCAACTGATCTCGATTATCTTTTTTCATGGTTGCACAACTTGCTGCAAGTATGCATGCAATACAAATTGCTAATATTCGTAGTTGTTTCATTAACGCCTCCCTTTGACGTAAGTATTATAGTTTTGAATCTGGTTAGTAGAATTCGGTTAAACCTCCGATGAAGCCAATACTATGACAGCGTCCTCCACCTAAATCGAGACAGCCCAAGGTGTTTCAACATAGGAGTCTCTGTGCCTTCCTTAAGACAGAGTACTATTTTTTGTATTTCTCTTCGCTCATTTCCTTCTACATTTAGCAGTGATTACACGGACAACAAGTCCGCGCCAAATACGGACATATAACGGGTTCTCTACCATACCTGGACAATAAAACATAATAGATGTTCTATGATGTTGAAACAGGTAGTTAACTACGTGTTTATGTCAAATTCGACCGTATAGGGTAAGCGACCCATTAAACCCCATCATCCATTTGAAAAAATTCCAAGCATCTCACTTCCAGAACTTGAAAAAATATTAGAAAACCATAACAAAATCTACAGACAGCAACTCCCCCCAATTGGGGGGAGTTGCTGATAATTATTAACATTCGTTGGTATTCGTAGATGGATCCTTGAGAAAAAAAGTCGAGGGATACAATATATTTACGAATTTATCTTATCAGTGACAATTCGGAAAACACGCGTGCAATGAATTGTGTACGGGTACCGACGTCTGCTTTGTGACAAACTTGTTTGATATACGTCCGAACAGTTTCATAACGGAGGCCTAGCTCGCGATCAATTTCCCTAGCTGTCATACCTTGCAGAAGTAACTGAGCAACATCCGTTTCTCGTTCCGAAAAGCCATAGCGATCTTGAATAGCTTTTCTTGGAAGTGGACGACGAGTAGAAGGATCTATTATTAACAATGCATACGTGACGAATCCTTCACCAAACACAGATAATGGGTTACTACTTTTTATTATCATCAACTGATATGCTGCTTGGTCGCTAATTCGTGGCACATAGACCCAATCACTAATTGATCTAGATGGGCTGATACGGTTTATCACAATATCGGCAAACAAGTTATCAACAATTTTCTGTGTTCTATTGTGGTTTATTGTGATGAATTGATTTTTAATATTTAGGCCGTCATTTGCTTTCAAAATTATTGATGCAGTGCTATTTTTTTCGATGATCTTCCTTTGAGAGTTGAGCAACACCAACCCAATGCCAATTTTGTCTAACCCAGAGAGATAGATTGCATCTTGGTTGTTGGACGATTCTCTAAGAGATGTGATTTCAAGGGCACGGCGTAAATGTGTTACTAGGTATTGAAGACGCACTATATCCTCTTTTCTATAGCGACCAACTTTCAGAGTGCGAAACATTGTGAAATTTAAATGCAATGAGCCTCGAGTGGTTAGGCTGCCACCGATTGAATGACCTAGCTCATAAGGCTTCATCCAATCATTATAAAATTCTGTATTATTGAAGTGCCCAGATATTTTATGATATAAGTCAATATCACAGTCTGTTCGAATACAATTAGGATCCATCATTCCAGGAATTGAGAACCAAGGATTCACAGTATTGTAGTGGCTATGGTATACATCCATACAATCATCTGGAAAACCCGTCATTAGAATATCTCCAGATCCGTTATCCTCATCATCTTGCATAAAAAAACCACCTGCGGTGGAACAAAATGATTCATTGATAACGGTTACCACATCCTGCCATGGTATTTCACCAACACCTGCGGCATAAATTTTATCAATGAGATGGTGATCTAAGTTTCTACTATCCATATATTTGCTTACTTAGTATTTTTGCGTCGCTGTTGTGATTAAATCCAATGCATACTTGATTGCATAAGGGGTTGGTAACAACGCTCTACATCGCCTAATTTAACTCATTGACTAGGAATAATACATCGAACAAAAGTATTATTAAGCGTCCCAAACTCCGCACCTTCCCAGTTCGCTTAAGTTCCGTTAGCCTGTTTCTGTGTAAATTACCGGCAGGAGCAAGCCATGAGCGATCTCACTCATTCATCCATCAAAAACATTCGCACCCATAAACGAAGCAAAGGCCCTGAGTATTGGCAGGCGCATATGGATGCGTTAAAGCAAAGTGGTTTGACTAAAACCGGTTATTGCAAGCATCACGGACTTTCAGCGGCGACGTTTTTTAAGTGGGAGAAGAAACTGGCCAAGACCTCGGCTTTGTTTGTTCCGGCTAAGTTGGAGACGGTGCCGGTGTCTCCAGCCTCATCCAACGAGATGATTCGGATTGATCTTCCTAACGGTTGTGTAATTTCCTTGCCAGTGTCGTGCTCACCCGCAGAGGGTTTACGTTGGATTGAGACCTTGATGCGTGCTTCATGCTCAAACTAGATCGAGAAGTTAAAATCTATTTCGCGGTTCATCCCATCAATATGCTAAAAAGCTTTGATGGTTTGGCATCGTTAGTGGTGGATGTGATCGAGCAAAACCCATTATCGGGGCATTTGTTTGTGTTTCGCAATAGAGCCGCCGACAAGATTAAATTACTGATCTGGGATCGCAATGGCTTTACCATTTACTACAAAAGACTCGAGCGTGGTCGTTTTAAGTTTCCTGAGTTGGACGATTGCACCCACCTTTCGATCACCCGTCAAGAGTTGGATTTGCTATTTGACGGTATTGATTTTACGAAGCTAAAACGATTACCCGCACTGCATTACACATCCGTGACTTGATTCTGGACTAACCTGCATTACAATAGCGCCATGCAGGCAAGTACACAAACACGCTATTCTTATTCTGAACTCGAAGCACTTGTGGTTGAACTTCAAAAAGAAGTGAACCTGCTTCGAGAGAAAAATCGTTTGTTGTTGCATCGACAGTTTGCTGCGAAGTCCGAACAGATGACGGATGATCAGTTATCGTTATTTGACGTGGGTTCGCCAAAGCCGGAAACGACTCATTCAACACACCACAACAATAACATTGTCGTACTTGCGCATCATCACAAGAAACGACAACGACTGACGTTTTCTAAGGATCTACCCAAACGTAGAGTTGAGATTGATCTGGATGAACACGATAAGACCTGCGATTGCTGTAACACTCCGTTGACCAAAATCGGTGAAGACATAACTCGAAAGATTGAATTTATCCCAGCGAAAGTCCAAGTCGTCGAATACGCTCGATTAAAATATGCGTGCAAATCCTGTGAAGACACCATTAAACGACCGGCATTACCCAGCTTTATATTACCTAAAAGCTTTGCCACACCGAGTTTACTCGCGCATCTCATTGTGAGTAAGTTTGGCGATGGTTTACCTTTGTATCGCATTCAACAACAACTAGCGCGTCAAGGCGTGCATTTACCGCGTTCAACCATGAGTACGCTCTTACTGAAAGCAGCCGATCAACTGGAACCAATTTATGAGTTAATGAAAAAGCAAGTGTTATCCGGCCCAAGAATTTGGACCGATGACACCATTCTGCCCAAACAAAATAATGACTCCAAGCGAAACAAAATCATGCAAGCGCGGCTCTGGGTGTACATCGGTGGTCCACTCAAAGATCCGCCTTTGGTTGTTTTTGATTATACCAATAATCGATCATCCAAATGGCCGAAGGACTGGTTATCTGATTACCACGGCTATAAGCATGCCGATGGCTATACTGGGTATCGATCACTGCATGAATCCGATAATATACATTATGTGGCTTGTTGGGCCCATGTGCGCCGAAAGTTTTTTGAAGCATCACAACTCACTAAGCAAGCAGGTAAAGCAAAACATCTGCTTGATGATATTCAACTACTCTATGCCATCGAAAAAGCCTGCAAACATTTTAGCAACAAGAAACGCAAAGCCTATCGACGACAACACGCACCAAACATTCCACCCAAGACCAGTTTAGGTAAAGCCTTTACTTATTTGCTCAATCAGTGGCATGGTCTGATTCGGTATCTCGATGCCGGACATCTCACCATCGACAACAACCTGGCTGAACAACACATCCGACCCATCGCCGTTGGAAGAAAAAGCTTTTTATTTATCGGCTCGGATCGGGGTGGTCGTGCGGCTGCGATTTATTATTCGTTGTTGGCGTCGTGTAAAAGTTTGGGAGTGAATCCTTATGAGTATTTGGTGGAGGTGTTTGGGCGGTTGCCAGAGTGTCAAAGCGATGAGGACATTTCCAGTATCTTGTTAAGTAATTAGCAACGTTTGCGGACAGTTAATCATCCAAAAACATTGATTCACTGAAATTGAACCGTCATCTCAGCGGAGGTCTGGTTTTTACCTTTTAGGTATCGAATGTAAACCTTATCACCGTCCACAAATTTTGCCTCTTCTATACCAAGTGAGACAGCAGCAACCTCCGAGAAGTTATCTAAGAAAATGCGTTTGACTAGTTTGCGGGAAAATATTTCATATATTTCTAGCACTGCAAACGTATCACCGTTTTTTGATTCAAACCAACTAGGTTCAGCTACTAAATATTTGTCGACTTCAATAGCCTGAGGGTTCCCATAGGGTGGAGACTTTTTATCGACAAAAGTATAGAAAACCCAACTATTACATGGCGAGCCACATGAAAAAACGAAACGCAGTAAGGAATCAGTTAGCCACTGCATAGAGATAGGCAATTTCCCTTTTTTCTTGATTACTATTTTGTCACCAACCTTATTATGCATCAAAATTTTACAGGACGCTCTAAACTCATTTTCACATTTCCATGTAATAAAATAAGTGCCATTAGGCGACTCCAATTTACCTTCAGTGAAAGAAGCGCCTGCAACAATCGGCGTTAACACAAGAAAACTAAAAAAAGCTAGTTTAGTAAATAGCAACATAATGATGTGTAAAATGCCCCTCATCTCGGAACCTATTTGTATTTAAAAATCATGAAATCTTCAGTCCTTGTTACACCAGGAACATAAACTTCTTCAATTGCGTTCCATTTCCCATCTGGCACTGGCCTACTGATCTCCCCCTCAAAATAAAGTTCAAGCTGCGTGTTTGGGCTAAAATAAAGCACTGAACCATCGGTACTGTCTTGCCCCTTACCCAGATAGATTGGCGCTATCGCCTTGACCATATTATCCAGCGTTCTTTTATTTGAAGAAACATCGCTTTCAAAATAGCCCATTGCCTGTTTGTATTGACCTGTCTTGTAGTCTAAAGCATCGAACCCACCTTTTCTTAAAACTTCTATCGGTGTTTGCGCACCTTTCCAACCATCCCTAGAATTAAAAACTCGATTATTAATGATATTTGCAATCATCTTTTGAGCCTCGACACCTTGACCAATCGCTTCACCAGCAATTGTCGACGTATAAACTCGAAAATCCTTGTCTGCTAACAATTTTCCATAATCTATTTGTCCTCTATCATCAGTAAAATTTTGAACTCGTTGATCCACTCGATATTGCGCAATCGCTTTGTGAGTCTTAGGCCCGTAACTACCATCAACATCATCACCCCTCATTCCAAGCTGATATTGGATAACCGCAACATTCGGGTTATGTTTTGCCCCCATTTTGACATCTTTTTTGCTTAGGTACGACTCTAATTCAGCTGCCGATAATACGTTGTCGTCTATTCTACTCCCCGCGTCATCCACCATGTACGAACCATCAAACGTTCCCTCTTGAGGCGGTTTACCGATCCAACTTGCCATTAAATCTGCGCCTTCTATAGCAAAGTCGGAATTTTCGGTAACTGTTTTGTTCGACTTAGGCAAACCTGCTCCGTCGATACCCGCGACCATATCAGAACCGTCCGGATTCGTTTTTCCTGGGGCAGAGTTTTGAACGCTTACTTGCGCGGTGACTCGGAGTTGCAGGCGTTTCTGCGCATTGATGAGGGACCGCAATTGTCTTTACAGGTCGATCGCACCAAGCAACAGGTCAAAGGCAATACGGGCGTACTCAATCCAGGTGTGTATGAAATCAAAGTTGAGTATTTTATTCGCCATCCTGAGCTACAAATTCTGATTCGCGATGCCACTGGCGCTACCGAGATTGAAATTCACCAAAACCGCAGTGTCGCGGTAAACATTAAGCAATATTTTTATTTTGATGACGACGGTGACGCTTCTGGCACTTGATACGGACGATGTATTGTTGCATGGCCAAGATCTAACACGAGTTCTAAAACATCTCGTTTTAATCCCGGCCAACCCTCGTATTTAGCAGTGCTTTCTTCATATTCTATTGTTGCCGTCTAAGTATCTTTGCCTCATTTGCGCTGATTGGGAAGGATTGATTCAGTCTAGGGAATTGGAATGAAAATGTCCCATCTCCACACGCGCTGATACTGAATTCTTGACTGAGGTTGGCAATAACACTGTTGTGAATACGCTGAAATGGATAGGCTTTTAATTGCTCAAGAAAATATTGTAGCGACGCATTGCTCACCAATTCAGTTCCGTCCGTTTTCAGAATGTGTGACTGACGATTTTTTCTGTAGATCGCTGCAATATCTACGATATAAAGACTGTTCATTATGCCAGCAAAATGAATGACTAATTTGCCAGCGTTAGATATTAGGTGATCGATTGTTCTTTGCAGTCGTATAATCGCTTGCATTAATTTTTTATCACTAATTGGTTTTGTTAAATAATGTATGGGGTGGTAGTCGTGACTCTTTAAGCTATATTGCGGATAAGCTGTGACGAAAACGATATTTGTGGATGGATACTCTTTTGTAATTATTTCAGCTAGTGTGATCCCATCAATGCCATGCATTTCAATGTCTAGAAATGCGACATCAATTTGTTGTTCGGATAAATGGGTAATGGCTTGTTCAGCCGTTTCAGACTCAGCTACAATTTGAATCGCATCATAGGGACTGAGACGGTATCGCAAATCCTCGCGGCACGCCTGTTCATCATCAACAATGAGCACTTTGATTGGTTGCATCATAGTCTTCCTCTATCGAGATCGCAGGTAAAATAAATGAAACACGATTTCCGTTTGGTGTGGATGAGTATTGCAGTTTTGATTCAATACCAAACAAAGAAACTAACCGTTGATTAACGGTATAGACACCAATGCCATGCCCGCTATCCGTTTGAGATTGTATATGTGCCAACCCCAAGTTCCTTTTGATAACGGCGTTTATGGGCGTCCCATTGTCATGGATGCTAATAAAAACACCACATTCTTGTCTATGAATTTCTATTTCGAGACGCTTGCAACTGCTCGTATTATGTCGAATTGCATTTTCAACGAGAGGCAATAGAGTAATGGGTGGGATCAAGTGGTGTTGTGTACCGGTATCGATTTGATAGTGAATTTTTAAACGACTTCCAAATCGTGCCTGCTGAATGGCTAAATAGGATTGAATATGGTTGAGTTCTTCGTCAAGCTTAATATATCGCCTATGTACTGTCGCATTGAGGTTTTCATTGTAAAAATGTGCGAGATTCTCCAATAGCTTTCTTGCCTCTTCAGTATCCTTGCGCAGGGTATTGATAATTGTCACAAATGCATTACCTAAAAAGTGAGGATAGAGTTGTGCATGGAGTGCATTGACTTCTGCGGACTTAGCGAGGTGTTGTTGTTTCTGCGATTCTTGGATATCAAGATATTGACTTAATACTTGTGCAATGTTATCGATCAATAGTTGGGTCACTGAATTTATCGATGACGAATTTTTGAAATACACATCAAGATTGGCCACGGGTTCACTACAGCAGGTAATTTTTGTTGAAATTCTGTGTGCTCCATTTCGAACTGTCGGTGTGATCGAGGCATCAGAATGATTCGCAATACGAATATCAACTTCATCAGCGCCGATGTTTTGTCTTATCGTTTCAGCGACTTTCAAGCGTGTGTTCTGATCCTCCAGAATGGAGTCCTGTTGTAGGCTTGCACCCACGAACTTAAGTGCCTTTTGTGTTTGTGCCATATCACGAAGAAATCGATCTCGATAAACCAATTCGAACACCCACATAAAAATTGCACACCCTATGGCATTGCTAATAATCATGGGAAAAGCAATTGCTTGAACCAGCTCAAGTGCATTCTTAAATGGACTGGCTACAAGTAAAATAATACCCATTTGCATAGCCTCCAAAACGAAGCCTAGTAACAATCCAATAGTGATATTTCGGGTAGCATTCGAACCACGAAAACGGTGGAAAAGTCCGGCAATCAGACCGGAAATGACGGTTGCAATGGAGCAGGCTAGAGCAGTAAATCCATCAAGATTATATCGATGGATTGCAGCAATAACTCCCGCGCCGACCCCAACAGGTACACCAGCGAGAAACCCAGCTGCAGCCACGGCCACTGTACGTGAGTTGATGATTGCTTCATTTTCGCCTAGGTTTGTTTGCCAGTATTGATAGGTTTGACTTTCACTATCGTAACTGATTCCACTATATGTGCTAAATATTGCAAATGTACCAAAAAGGCAGGCTGCATAAAGAACATGCAAGTGATGCTTTGATCGTCCCTGTATCAGGGCTTGAAACCAACCAATGCGAGTAATAAGAAATACTACACAGATAATGATCGCGAGTCTTTCAAAAGCAATGATAAACATATCGACCATGCTGGATCCTTTCGCTCAGTATTATCAAGTATAGATCGTTGCCATACAAAATGCGCATTTACTGAGGCGCTGAAACACAATATCGAATCAATGAAAACGCAAGATGAGACAAGGTGGGCTAGTCGAGGGCGATGTAGCGTCCAATAATACAAGGTACACAGGGTGTCGGGATACATATATCAGCGACAGCCTACTGATTGACTATCAACAAACAATCGGAGGATGGCTAATGGGTACGGTGTTATCACTCTTTATAATATTTTTAATTGCATCTATGTTTGGGGCAATGGCTTATTCTAAAAATCATACCCGCATGGATTATATCAGTAGCTACCAATTACCCGAAAAAGTCTTGGTAACTCTACAAGAAAAATACCCACATTTGAGTGAAACAGAAATTTCAACCGTAATTGAAGGTTTCAAGCAATATTGTTATGTCTATTTGAGAGAGCACAAAGAACTTACCGCGATGCCGTCCAAAGTTGTCGATACTTTATGGCATGAGTTTATTATTCATACCAAGAATTATGAAACGTTTTGTCTGAATAGTTTCGGGCGATTTCTTCATCACTCGCCGTTTTCTAAGTTGATGGAACCAGAAAAAATTAGTGATGCCTACAAACGAACATGGTATTACGCATGTGAATATGAAAACCTGGATCCTAGGAAACCGACACAATTGCCACTGCTTTTTGCAATAGACACGATATTGATTATTCCCGACGGCAACATTATGAGCTTAAAGCAAGCCGATTCGCTTGATCCAGGTACTCAGCCAGACACTGGCCATGTATTTCTATTGTACAATGGTATGATCACGTCAATTGATGAAAGTTTTGATTTTGGATGTGGGGGGTGTGGAGGGTGACACAACATGTTAAAGAATTAGCCTCATGACACGGTGTAGTTAGTTAAACAGCAACCCAAAAAGTATCGGTTGGTACAAAATAATCGTTAAACAAGGACGGAGCAATGCACACTAGTTGTCATAAGAATGACACAGGCGAGGACAAGCCGGTTGAGATTGGCCTTCAATCTCAAGATGCCCAAATAATGATTATGGGCATTGCTTCAATTGTGATGTTTTTTCTATCGCCAAGTGGCAGCCTGATACAAATTGTCGCTGCAATTTTTTTGTTTGTTGATGCAATGATTATTGGTGTTAAAAAAGTTCGAATAAAAAAGCGGATAACAAGCTTATCCCCGTTGGGCTGGGGCGTCTTTATGCTATTGTTGCAAATTGTTGCCTTTCCTTTTTATGTAAGTGAGCGCAATCGCATAAGAACAAAAGAGAGCACCGATCTATTTTTTGTACTCGCCTCGATTTTCTTTTCCATTAACCTTGTTCTATTTACACTTTTCCTAATACAAAGTGGCTAGGTGAAAACGGGGGCAGATTGATTTATTCTCAGTATGTTTATCTCAAACTTGTAGCAATACAAATGGCAAATCAAATGATTGCCTATCCCTGGTTTAGAGTTCACGAAAAACTGCCATCATTGAAGCAGGTCAACAATGGTGGTCAAAATATGAATCACTACAGTAAAACTTAATCTATTCTATGAAAAATCCCTATCGAATAAAACAGCGTTGTCTACTAGTTGCGGTATGTTTAATATGCATCACGCCACTATTTGCCGCTACGAAAACACACCAATATGAATTGTTTCAATTGATTACCATTGAACTTTCAACCAAATGGGAAGTACAAAATACCAACCTTATTCGACAACGCCCATCGCTGTCCTCGACTTTTGATAAACAAGAAATGGAAGAGCTTTATGAACTGATTGCTCCTACGGATCAAATCATTTTTACGCGAGAACAGTCTTGGTTCGAGAAAATAAGAAATCTGTATGTAGATCGAATTAACATAATGAAGCAGCCTGGGATGCTCATGGAGCCTGATGTTTTCCAACGCTTCTGCCAGGAAGATCAGGCCCGGCTAAAAATACAGTTTTCTAAAGCCATCCCACAACACAAATGCTTTTCTACGCGTTTTACTAAATTTCCAATGAACTTAAGAGAATACGAAATGCCATCAGATAAAGGCTATATTCATATTGTAGAGCATTATGTCCAGGTTGATCCTTTCAGTGTGATTTTAATTTCTATCGGGACTATGGGAAACAAAAAAAAACAGCTTCTAGAGGAATTTGAATCGATATTGCGTTCAATGTCAGTTGACATCCGCTATGCCGAATAGAGGGCCCCTAAGAATATAGGGAGCAAGTCGGAGAAGCGCTAGTCGTTATCCCAAGCTTGGCGTCACAAATTAATTGCGACAGAACCGGTTTGCTTAAACAGCCCCCTAGCAAGAGCTAGGGATTCAAAAGTAATTCATTATCTTTCACATAAGAACTAACCTTTCGAATGTCAAGGATAAAACGCATAAAGCCCCCGACGGGGGCTTTATATTATTTCGGTGATAATAATGGAATTATGCCGCTACCACTTGAATATGTGGTTCGCGCTTTGTACGAGGGTTTTTCTTTTTGATGCGTATTTCAACATCTCTACCTAGAGAGTTTAGATGCTCAAAAAGACGCTCTACAGTAAAGTGTTTCAGATTTCCTCGTTTAAGATTAGAAACATCAGGTTGATTAATCCCTAAAACTCTAGCCGCTTGCGCTTGTGTGATTCCTCTATGTTTCAAAATTGAATTGATAGAGGATGCAATTTTAGCTTTGAGTTTTAATTCTTCTGGATTAGCGCAACCAAGGTCAGCGAACACATTGCCGCTACCTTCAGTTACTTCTATTTTTTCAGCTTTTTTGCTCATTTTCCTGCCTCTATTTTTTGCCGCCGAAATTCTTTGCATAGTGCTCTTCGGCTTTTTTGTACCTTGCTCTCATGGTGTCTATATCGGGTTTGGGTGTAGCTATACCTGATTTAGATTTCTTTTTGAAAGCGTGAAGAACATATACAGCTTTTTCAAATTTCACTGTATAAACAGCTCTGTATGTGTCGCCCTTATGGTCATCATAAACTTCAAAGATGCGTCCTCCCTTTACAACGTTTGCAAGAGGTTTGGCATTGTCTGCCTTAACACCTCTTTGGGCAACGTCTAAAGAGTACCCCATAACATCCTTAACCCCTTCTGGGAATTTTTTCAAATCCTCTAAAGAAGAGCCTATCCAATATAGCGGCTTTTCAGTAACTTTCTTCATAGTTAAATATATGCAACTGCATATATATTTACAAGTGAAAAATGCAAAAATTGTTCATTTTTCGATGATTTAGGTGAAAATCAATTGAAAAAATAATGGAAAATACTGTATGGCATTAAAATCTAGTCCTTTTCTGTCGACAACAATGCAGTATATGTTGGTTATCTCGCCATAGCAGAAAAAACAGGAAAAAGCCATGGGTAATGTATCATTTCTAGTAGGGTTTGGGCTAGCAGGGTATGCTGGCTATTCAGGGTTAATTTGGTATTTCATATTTATCTCATCTTTTCTTGCGGCAATTGGGTATTTTTTCGTTCGTGCCCCGCAGATGCATGGGATTGTAAAAGCAGACGGTGTTGTGGCAATTCCTAAGTTGCTACTTATTCAAGACGGATGACAATTACACTGGCGCCAATGATAAACCAAGAAACCTTGGCCAAGGCAAAGCCGTGGATAAAACCAATGGCAAAGGCAAAAAACTTGGCCACGACAAAGGCAAAGGCCAGAGCAAAAAACAAAACGGCAAAGCCCCTAGCAACGGCAAAGGCGCGAAGCAATTCCAAGATGGTAATCATCCGGGTCAAGGCCTAGAACATCGCTCAGACCGAGCCAATGAAGTCGCACAGAACGTTAACAAAAACCCAAATCTACAATACTTACTCGATGATCCCAACAGCCCGTATTACCAAGGTGGCACACCGGGTCAAACCGATCCTGATGCCCCCATCCAAAACGAAGACGGCACGATACATGATGCACAAATCATTGTGATCGGACCGACGGATGATCAGCTATACTTTTTCCATCCGGATCATTTGGGCTCCACCAGTTATGTGACCGATGAAGAGGGAGATATTCACGAACATGTCGAATACTTTCCGTTTGGTGAGACCTGGTATCAAGAAGGCGGAAACAATAAAGTCACGCCGTATTTGTTTACCAGCAAAGAACTCGATAGTGAAACCGGGTATTATTATTTCGGAGCGCGTTATTACGATCCAAGAGTTTCTACTTGGATTAGTCCGGATCCTGCGTTTAGTAAATATTTTCCGAATAGTAATAAATCGACGAAGTTTAATGTGCCACGTTTAGAAAATGACTGGCAAGCTTCCTACAATTTACCCGGCTTAGGGGGTGTACTGAACACGGCGAATAATAATGTCTATGCTTATACTGGGAACAATCCAATACGATATACGGATCCCGATGGAAATTTCCTAGTAACCGCTGTGATCGCAGGTGTGCTCGACGTCGCTACGCAAGCTGCAGAAATGCAACTCGGATTGCGTGATGAGTTTAGTGTTGGTTCGGTAGTCACTTCAACTGTAGCGGGTGCAGTCGGTGCAGGCTTGGTAAACCAAATCAAGAAAACCGCAACGCTTGCCAAAATGGCGAAGTCCAAACAAATGGCCATGGAAATCTCAACAGAAGCAGCGGTTTCAATTGGTGCTGAAGCGACGAAGAATGCAGTGCGTCTTGATTCTCAAGAGGCGAAGAGTGGGAGTGAATTGTTTGACAATGTCGCAAAAGATGTTATCGGCACAAACATAATGGCGAAACCCCTTGATAATGTTATTGATAATACGAAATTTTCTGGTGGGAAAATAGGTACTATTACCAGCGGTGTAATTAGTACTGGGATAAGTATCAAGAATCAGCTATCAATCGATCAGGATCAGTAATATGAATGCAATAGAGAAATACTTGTTAAATAAAAAATACGGATTCTACATAATAGGGTGGCTTATATTTATTTACTTAATCTATAAGGACACATTCAATGTGAAATCAACAATTTTTACTATTGCGATGATAATAAATATATTTTCAATTATTTATCTAGCGGTAGAATTGGCAAAACACAAAATTGCCATAGCTACCAACAACATCTTTCTTCCACTACTTCTAATAATAACGATCACATTAAGTTTAGCAATTGCATATTTTGATAATCCTAAAACCCTAATTTATGTTTACACAGTATCTCCTTTTCTGGGTGTTTTTGCTTTTATTGGAGTTATAAATTCTCACCGCAGAAAAAGTCCTATAAAATAATTAGTGTCAGAGTTTGCCCTCTACATTGGATAAAACGAAATTTTCAGGTGGAAAGATTGGAACGATATCAAGTGGGAAGTGTTCAAAAATCTGTGTCATTCCATTAAAATCAATGCACACGTATCCACGCAACAAACTTAAAGGCGAACTCTGTGATGTAATCAACCTCAACTTAACCAGTGCATGGAATTTCCGTCTGTGGATGCGACTGGCCATGCTTTTTATTGGCTTCAAAATCGTGTAGCCACTGAGCGAGTCTTCGTGTTATTCGAATATATGTGACCACGACGCATGTTTTCGATTTGATGACGAGGATCATCGAAGACGTTCAGTTGTTCGAAGTTTGGTAGTACTTTTTCTAAATTGACTAAAATAGTTTCCCAATTTTCGCTCCAAAATTTAATGAAAAAATGGGAAAGAATATTCTCATCAAGTTTTTTGTATTGCTAAGTATTTTTGCTAAACTTATGGATAGAATTAGAGTTTTGTTTCGGATGTTCCCAACATTTCGAGGGAATGGACACGAAACCCCTAGGCGCAGAAAATAATGGTGGTGATATTAATTTACTTTATCGGTGCAATCGTTTTTGCCGCAATTCTATGGGCCGTCTATCAAAAATATTTTGGTGGCACAATGAACAATAAAGTTGAATTTGAAATTAGAGCTGTGGCATTTATCGATGTGCTTGGCTTTAAATCTGTAGTTGCCGAGGCAGAGTCAGAGCAAAAAGTTTTTTCAGAATTAGAGTCACTCATCACCATCCTGTCCACTGCTGTTCCTAACTTAGATGGTTCTGTCGATCAGAACGTTCCTTCCGAATTAATACCAAAACATATTTATATTTCTGATTGTATTATTTTGAGCGCGCCACTAACTTCTGACAAAAGGAAAAGTTATAATGGATTGTCAATTTTGGTTATGCGGGTAATTCAGTTAACTCACATTCTCTTGGATAAGGGTTACCTAATTCGTGGTGGCATTTCCATCGGTAATGTGTGGCATACAGAATCCAATATAGTGGGTGTCGCATATCAAGAAGCATACATGATTGAACAGAAAGTCGTGGTTCCATGCGTCGAACTTTCATCTACTGCAATCGATCACTGGAATAAATCGGAGTACTCAAGCAATAGTATGTGTTTGGAATATTGCGATAAAGTTATAGTTAACGGGTTACACGACTTCTATATTCAGGATGAATCATCTCAAGGTACCACGGCAACATACGAAGGATATCTTCAAACTGTAGAGAACAATGTAGAACGTGCACTATCTGAAGACGTAAGATATAAATGGTGGTGGTTTGGGCAATTTATTAAAAGAGAAATTGAAAGGAACCCTTATAATGTTGACTGAGTTCTTTTTCAAAGTCGCGCATATCGATTGCCAATATCCGATCAGCTTCTGCTTCGGTGATGCTTAGTTTTGTCACTGATTCATAGGCATCGGCGCCAATATTAAATTGGCCCTCTTTATTAAAACTATTGGGATCAGCGAGAAATTTCTTATATTGTTTTTCAACAGCATCATAATCTGTTCGGATTTCATTCTTGGTGGCAGGTTTACCTGTGGTTCGATTCGTAATTAAGGTTCTTGAGCGCTGGGGCTTTGCCCTTCCAAAAGTGGGCTTGCCTTCATTGTTGTCTGCATACCAATGTCTATGTGAAAACGTGTTCAAGTGAATTTTGATCGAGACACATTCGCAAACTAGATATGTAAAATCGGTAAACTGAACCTGCCCATCAGGGCTTAGCCTTTATTAAAACACTCTACGCCTTCGAAACAGAAACTAAAGATGCGACACCCGAACAAGAACATCAAGCACGACAACAATACTCAAAACCCACATCGAGCAATTCAAAACCTGGCTGGAAAAATCCAGTCAACACGTCCCGCCAAAAACACTCACCGGTAAAGCCATTCATTATACCTTAATGCGCCTAAATCATTAAATCCCAAAGTGTATGTTTATTGAAATGCCAGCATGCGAGCCGTCAAAGCTTAGCCCATTATTTGTTTTGTAATTCATTTTCATATAATGCAATTTCATTTCAAGTGCGCCTTCGTACTGAAATCCGAGGAATACCGCTGGTCCAATTGCATTTTTAAACTGAAGTTTGCGTGGCGTGGTTTCTTCATAATAATAAATTAGGAGATTCTCATCGTTTACGTCAGTCACTCGATGATTTAAATCCAAATTAACACCAGCGCCCAATTCCACACCGATGTTTGAGAAATTAAATAATTCATAGATGAGATAGGTTTGTAAGTTTATTGCGCTGACTTCCACGTCCGAATTAAAAAACTTATAACCTATATCCGCCCGATAACTCCAGTCAGCAAAATTGAATAGACGATTGCGGTAACCCAGTTGTGCGATCGCTGCATCACCCGCACTATAGGGGGTCATTTCGTTACTCACAAAAAGTTGGTTTTGACCGAAGCCGGTAAAAACGCCAAATGACGGCGCATGCGGTTTAATTGCCGGTGCATAGTTCTTTTCATATGGCAAAAAGAAAACAAATTGTCCGTGATCAACAATTTCGGCGTTGAGCACATAAGTTTTTGCGGGCAAAAGTAGATTCATATAAAGCGGAACCAGAGGATACATTCGCGCTACCTTATAGGTGTGTCGGATGTTCTTGCCTAAATATGCTTGGTCAGCGACTAAAACAATATAGCGGTAAGCAGGTGTAATCTCGAATTTGTAGCCAATGGAAAATCCATGGGTCAAGCTACTCGAAATTTTAGGCTGATTATTCAGCTCAGCTAATACGTCGAAATTTTCAGAAAGCAATAGTATTTTTGGAAAGAAAACCTGCTTCTTTTTTACCAGACTGTTAATGATTATACGGTGTTTTTTCTCATAACGAGGAAGCTGATAAAAATAAGCTGCTTGCGATAACTCGCCGTCTTTAATGAATTGTATCTCGCTGGGAAGACGACCCTGATGACCTATATCGAGTGGCGTGTAGCTAAATTGGCTGTAATCTACTGCGCCATACGCAGGGGAAAAAGTAATATAAAACAATAGGGTAAGGAAAAAGATACGGGACATCATGAAATCCGCTTATGGCGATGGTTATAATTTGATCTATTATAACATTAAAATATATGCGATAATAGTTTTGCTTGGAAAATTAGTCATGCAACTATTTTAATAAAAAGTTTGCCCGGTCATTTAAATCAATTCGAAACGAAACGCTGAAGCTCACACCCTCACTCGCAAACGGGTTTCGTAAGCTTTTGATGATGCATGGGCAATCCTGAACTGAGAAAAATTCGATGTTTAAATGTTCGTACATTCTTATTTTCGCGATTTTAACGCTTGTATTAACGGCTTGCGGCTCGGGTGCAAAGCAAACCGAAGTCTTTATATACCCCCATGAACTGATCAGCGATTATGGACGCAATGGTTGTGGAATTCATCAACAAGAATTGATTTGTTGGGGTAAATTTTTCGGAGAACAGCAACCGAAGATTGAGCATCCGATACAAGTTAGTGTTGGTTCAGAGCACGCCTGTGTTTTACACAAAGATGGCGTGAGTTGTTGGGGTAATAACACCTGGGGACAGACCGATGTCCCTGCATTGAAGAATCCAATACAAGTAAAAGCGGGTGCTCGACACTCCTGCGCGTTAGAGCGCGGCAAAGTCGTTTGTTGGGGTGAAAGCAATCAAGCGAAAGTACCACCTTTGGATCATCCCAAGCAAATAAGTGTGGCTGGTTCGCATAATTGCGTACTGGATCGCCATCAAGTTAAATGTTGGGACAGCAAAAGCAGCGTTCTAGAGAGAGTTCCACAGCTGCGTGACAGGCCGAGCTTTGTTAGTGCGGCAGCGAGTAGTGCGTGCGCAGTAACACTGGCTGAAAGTTTAGTAACGATCAGTTGTTGGAATGCGGATTCGAGCGTTATCAAACGGGAATTGTCTGATCCAACACTTACACCGACGCTATCGTTGATCAATTTAGATGGTGGTAAGTTCTGCACGGTGATTGATAATAAAATAAGCTGTTCTGGTGCTAGTCCTGTACCAGCAGAGTTGCAGGCCCCAGTACAATATGCATCGCGAACTTGTGCTCTAGATGCCTCAGGTATTGTTTGCTGGGGTGAGTCCTATGTTGATGAGCTTGAATTTCCACCAGCGGTAGACGCTGGCATCTACCTAGACGTTGATGACTATAACAGTTGCGTTATCGACAGGAATAATCAAATTAAATGCAGTCAGGGTTTCAATTTCGAACGTTATTTGCCTGACGATTTATCCCATCCACGTGAGCTTGGTCTCGGATATCGGACAAGCTGTGCATTAGATGACAACGGCTTACAATGTTGGAAGTTAATCAATAATCCGTCGAGGGAGTTAGTATTACTCAACACGCCTGTCGTCAGCGAGCCCAGCCAATTGAACGTGAATTACGAGAGTGCTTGTGTGGTGGATAGCGGTTCCGTCGTGTGTTGGGGGGAAACGCGAAACGATGCAGACTTCTTAGCGAGTTTAGAAAATGTTTCGGTTTTAAAGATTGAAAATTATTTCAGTTGTGCGATTAGCAATTCAAAAGTCGTGTGCAGTAAAGAAATAACCAATATGCCACTTGAAGTAGAAGCAAGTGATTTTGCCATTGGAAATGGAGTGGATTTGTGTGCGTTAAGCAATGGGCAGATTAATTGTTGGGGTGACAGCGCATTGACCCAACTCACACCGCCAACATTGACTAGTCCTTCGAATGTTGTGATTGGAAAAAATCATATTTGCACTTTGGACGATGGTAGCGTGCTTTGTTGGGGAAAATATTATCCCAATGGTCGTCGTTATACTCAATTAAGTAATCCGCATCAATTAAACATTCACAAAGATACAGTGTGCGCGCTTGATGAACATGGCGTAAATTGCTGGCCAATACTTCCACAAGAGATGCGTTGGAGTAAAAGTTAACACACAAACCAGGGTTACGCAGGTCTTGTCTTTTGCCTTAAGCGACAAATGAGCTAAATTTAAAATTATGGCGAGACCACTACGAATTGAATTTGCTGGGGCGTTGTATCATGTGACCTCACGAGGAAATGAATGCAAAGCGATTTATCAAAATGATAATCAGGGTTGGCCAGGATTCGTGTCAAATACGCCAAAAACTAATACAAGCAAATGAATTCATTTAGTAAATTGTAAAGAATATTCTTGGGATAATTGGTTTCAATTTTTGAGTTTCACCATCATTATTCAAAGACTGATACGTGAACCGGCGGATCTCGTTTTAATCCCGGCCAACCCTCTAATACCCAAGGAAAATTTATACCGTAAGCATACAAATCCCACCCCG
>JAOUJM010000407.1 GCA_029883265.1 Gammaproteobacteria bacterium | reverse complement strand
TTTCTAATTTTTCTGCGGGTAATGGCGGACTGAAATAATAACCTTGAATAAGATCAACACCTTCGGCTTTTAAGAATTCTAATTGTGCTTTGGTTTCGACGCCTTCTGCCACAACTTCCATTTTTAAATTATGCGCCATGGCATTAATGGCGCTGGCGAATTCCCCACTATCAGCTTCACTATTCAATCCGATATCTTTCACAAATGCACGGTCTATTTTGAGTCGATTAAAAGGCAAGTTTTTCAGTGCAGCCATGGATGAATAACCCGTACCAAAATCGTCAATAGCAAGCTTTACGCCTAAGGCTCGAATTTGTTCCAGAATCGCTTGTGTTTGCCCCATATCCTGCATCGCGACTGATTCAGTCACTTCAATATCCAAACAGGTGGCAGGCAAACCACTTTCATATAAAACTTGTTCGATCAGTACAATTACATCGTCATGAATAAATTGTTTTACAGAAAGATTAACACTTACAGTCAACTCCGCCAGCCCTTGTTTTCGCCATTGTGCGATTTGGTGCACAGCTAAGCGTAATACTTGCGCCCCCATAGGTACAATCAAGCCCGTATCTTCAGCCAAAGGAATAAAGTCAATCGGTGAAACTAAACCACGCTCAGGGTGTTGCCAACGGACCAAGGCTTCAACACCAACAATCATTTCGCTGTTGGCGCATATTTGCGGCTGGTAGAAAACCACAAATTGATTTTCATCCAGACCTTGCCGCATTTGTTTTTCCAGTTCAAAATAATGCAACAAATTTTCATCCATATCCTTGGCATAATAACGAAACTGACGACCGCCACTTTCAGTGGCACGGCTTAATGCAATATCGGCTTGGCCTATTAACTCACTTTCATTGTTCGCTGATAAAGGATATATCGATACGCCCGCGCTGAAGGTGGCGAGAATTTCATGTTCGTCAATTTTGAATGGTATGGACACATCGGCCAGCAATTGTTTAATGAACTCACCCGCTTCATTGAAACTACTCAGCGAACCTTTACAAATAGCAAATTTATGATTAGAAAATCGAGCGACAAAATAGTCATAATAGTTATGCCGCTTAAGCTTATTCGCAATATAGCGAATAATTTGATCACCTTGCGCATGCCCCAATGACTCAACAAAACGATCGAAGCGATCAATCGCCACTATAATAAATGCAAATAGATTATAGTCGTTATCCGCTACTGTCATGGATTGTGCAATTTGACGTTTCAAATATTCAGAATTCGCCAAACCGGTTAATGCATCGTAGTTCATGCGATAAAATAACAAATCCTGCTCTTTTTTGCGTGTCGTTATATCTTGCAAGGAACCCGTCAGTACTTTTTTATCTTCGATCTGGGTTAACACGCCTGTTTGCACTAAATATTTCACTTCACCAGTTTTACAATGAATTTGAAATTCTATACTAAAGGCATCTCCGTTAGTTTTGGCGTTATTCATCGCTTTTTTAACCGCATCTCGATCACCACTGTCAATTTTATTTACAAAATCTTCGAATAGTATTTGCTCGTCAGGTGTTAGTTCAAAAATCGCCATTGCTTTTTCTGATAAGCGAAGGTCGCTAAAATCCAATTCCAGCTCCCAATAGCCAAGATTCGCCGCTTCCTGAACAAAAACCAGCATTTGCTCACGTTTTTTCAGGCGGATATAGTTTTCATGATTACGGATTGCATAACGTATACGATGATTAATAATACTTAATTGGAATGGCTTCATTATGAAGTCTGTCGCCCCAGCATCAAACGCTTGAGATATTGAAATCTCATCATCCAAGCCAGTGAGCATAATTATCGGAATGGCCAAATCTGTTTTTATTGTTCGCATGGATTGACAGGTCTCAAAACCATCAATATCTGGCATCATTACATCAAGCAAAACTGCATCAATCTCATGCTCAGCATACAGTTTTATAGCATCATTGCCATTATTTGCGAACAAACACTCAAAACCAGCTGATGTCAACGCGATTTCCAAAATAGAAAATACTGTTTCATCATCATCGACAATCAAAACCTGTTTTGGTTTTAATGTCGCCGTTCTAGATTCAGCTAAATTCGAATGCATACTCATTATTATTTAAAGTTAATTAGGCCGATTAAATTATTCCGTCTTAGACATACTTATCGGTTAACTAACATCAAGGAGAACATTTAGAAGGTAAAACTATGTTTCCGACATCGAAAAAATAATTCATTATTATTTCTATTGAACAGAATCACAGAATCCTGTGATTTCCTATAAGTTCACACATCAATCAACGAGACATAGCTTTCATTTGATTTTTATAGGTATAAAAAAAGCGGGCAAGGCCCGCTTTATATTCAATATTTTTCAGCCTAGTCTTTTTTTAATATGGTTTCTAATGCACCTACACAATACATAATATTTTTCGGATTACTTGCATAACCCATTAAACCAATTCGCCAGATTTTACCGGCGAGTGCACCGAGACCAGCACCAATTTCTAGGTTATATTCATTTAATAAACGACTACGTACTTCCGCTTCATCAACACCATTAGCCACCGTGACGGCATTTAGCTGTGGCAAACGATCTTGTTCGCGTACAATAAATTCTAAACCTAGTTTTTCCAAACCTTGTTTCAGCAATTGATGATTGGCCGCATGACGTGCCCAAGCATTCTCCAAACCTTCTTCTTTAAGAATCACCAAAGCTTCGTGCAAGGCATAAAGTGTATTGATAGGTGCTGTGTGATGATAGGCGCGTTTTGCACCACTTCCCCAATAGCCCATAACAAGATTCAAATCTAAAAACCAACTTTGCACCGGTGCTTGACGTTTTTTGATTTTATCAACCGCAGCATCACTAAATGAAACTGGTGACAATCCCGGTGTACAAGATAAACATTTTTGTGTGCCTGAATAGACTGCATCAATTCCCCATTCATCGACTTTGATGGGGGTGCCGCCTAACGAAGTCACCGTATCAACAATTGTCAGGCAACCGTGTTGATGAGCAATTTCACATAAGGTTTTTGCATCAGACTGTGCGCCGGTCGAAGTCTCTGCGTGAACAAACGCAAC
>JAOUJM010000008.1 GCA_029883265.1 Gammaproteobacteria bacterium | reverse complement strand
TAGACGAGGCGAAAAATGAGGGCGTGGCCAAACATGTTCGTTTGGAAATGGCGCGGCTACCGGTATTTTATTTTCCCTGGATCAGCTTTCCCCTAGCCGGTCGCAAGTCGGGCTTTTTATCACCCAACATCGATAACTCAGATCGTAATGGCTTTGATATGAGTTTACCTTATTATTTAAATCTTGCACCGCAACGGGACATGACCCTGGCACCGCGCTTTATAAGCAAACGCGGACTACAACTCGCCGGCGAATTGCGTTACCTTTATCCTCGTAGTAATGGCATTCTACTCAGTGAATATTTAGCCCATGATCGCATCACCGGACAAAAACGCAGTTACAGCAAATTCCAACATCGACATTCGTTGTTGCTTCATAGTCAATGGGACACTCACCTCGAACATGTCGACGACAACGATTATTTCCGCGATTTAGGCACCAACTTATTGAGCACTAGCCGTACCCAAATGTCTCGACAAACACTGTTTTCCAGTTATGGCGAACATTGGCAATTGAGTGCCCGCCTACAGGATTACCGATTGCTCAGCCAACAAACTCAGCCCTATCGCCTGTTACCACAAGTGCAATTAATTTCACAAGCATCAATCTTGGGTTTCCAATACGGTTTAAAAAGCCAAGTCAGTTATTATCAACATGATGATTTAGCCGATACCCGTCGTTTGTTGCTGGAACCGTTTGTGCGCTATCCCTGGTTAAAGCCCTGGGGTTTTATCAAACTCGACTTTTCTGCGCGGCAATTATATTACCAAATCGAGGCTCGCCCAGATCGGCCGCATTATCGCGCCTATTCTGCTTCGCTCGACACCGGTTTGTATTTTGAACGTTTTGGCCGACGCTTTGTACAAACCCTGGAGCCAAGAGCCTATTATCTGTACAGCCCCTGGGTGAACCAAAGCACAATTCCCAATATGGATAGTGGCCTGGTTCGTGCCGACAAAGCATGGCTATTTCGCCGTTATTTACTCAATGGTAATGATTTTAACACCCATGTGAATCGTCTTAGCTTAGATTTGAGTTCGCGCTTGCTTAATAAAAACTCCGGCCAGCAACTATTACTCGCCTCAATTAGTAGCGCTTTTTATCTAGAAAATCAGAAGGTTACTTTTCCTGGCGAAAGCATTTATAAACGTGGACACCAATTGCTCGGTTTCGACCTACTGGCCACACCACGACGTAGCTTAAAATATCGGTTGCAATGGTTTGTCGATCCCCAGGAAAAACAACCCAGCCACTTTAGCTCTTCTTTTGAATACACGGGTAAATCGCAAGTGTTTTTTCTCAACTACCGTGAACAAAAAGAAAGTTACCAACAAGTCGATTCTGCTGCCAGTATTCGCCTTGGCGCCGATTGGTCCCTGGTCGCCAGCAGTCGATATGCCCTAGACACACAATTTTCTCCAGAATCCGTAGTGGGTCTAGAGTATAATAACTGCTGCTGGAGTATCCGTGTTTTAGGTAGGATGTTCCGCAGCGACCCAAATGCGCCCATTCAGCGCCATATCGGCCTGCAATTTGAATTCAAGGGCTTGACCAGTGTGGGACAGAATTTACAGAAACGCTTCGGCAGTGAAATATTAGGTTATCAAGATGAGAATTAGTGAAAAATATTTAAAATCCGCATATGGCTTTTTATTGGCATGCGCCTGCCTTCCTCTCAGCGTGCTTGCCATTGAATCCCCGAGTCTGCGGCCACTCGATGGTATCGCTGCCATCGTCAATGAAGATATCATCACCGTTAATGAATTAAATACTCAAGTGCAAACCATTAAGGCACTGATACGCGAACAAGGCACACCGCCGCCACCTGAAGACATCTTACGCCGCCAAGTATTGGAAAATGAAATCCGTAAACAATTGCAATTACAAATTGCTCGCAACACCGGCATTATTGTCAACGACAATATGCTTGATGAAACCATTAATAATATTGCCAGTAGCAATAACAAAACCGTGCGTGAATTTCGCCAGTTAGTCGAACAACAAGGATTGGATTTCGCTGCATACCGTGAAGATATTCGCAGTCAACAAATCATTGCGATTTTGCATAACCGTGATATCAATAGTCGAGTCACTGTCACAGATCAGGAAATTAGTAATTTTATTGCCACCCAGTCAGCACAAGGTGACATTGATGATGAGTTTGAACTAGGCCATATTTTAATTTCTGTTCCCGAAGCCGCCTCGGCAGACAATATTGCAAAAGCCAAACAAAAAGCGCAAGACGTTATTAAACAATTAAAACAAGGAGCTGAGTTTAATCAACTTGCGATTAAAATTTCTGACGGTCAACAAGCCTTGCAAGGCGGCAATCTTGGTTGGCGTAAAGCAGGTCAACTACCCACCTTGTTCGCCAGTGAAGTGGTGCATATGAAAGTTGGCGACATTAGTGACTCCATTCGCAGCCCCAGTGGTTTCCATGTGATTAAACTTTTAAATAAGCGCGCGGGAAAAAAACACATTATCACCCAAACCAAGGCACGCCATATTTTGCTAAAACCCAATGAGCTTGCGACAAAAATCGATGTGATTGCACGCCTGCGTCAGCTTAAATCACGTATCGAAGGCGGTGATTCATTTGAGGAACTAGCGAAGTCACACTCTGAAGATCGTGGTAGCGCAATTCGTGGTGGTGACTTAGGTTGGATTAATCCCGGCGACATGGTGCCACAGTTTGAACAAGCAATGGATCAACTTAAAGCCAATCAAATCAGCGAACCATTTCAAACTCAATTTGGTTGGCATATCGCCCAGGTGATTGAACGTCGTCAACAAGATCAAAGTGATGAGTTCTCACGCAACCAGGCACGCAACACCTTGCGCCAACGCAAAATTGAAGAACAATTAGAAAGCTGGTTACGTCAACGCCGCGACGAGGCTTATGTCGAATATAAATTGAAGTTGTAGTGAGTTTTAGTCCCATGACCAATCTTCCACGAATAGTCATCACCACCGGCGAGCCTAGTGGTATCGGTCCGGATATTTGTTTAGCTGTGTGCCAACAAGCCTGGGACGCGGAACTCATTTTTGTCGGTAGTCAGCAGGTACTACAAAATCGTGCACAACAGCTTAAGCAAAGCATCAACTTTGAGACTTGGAACCGCCAACAAATCCAACCCCATCAAGCCGGCAGTATGACTTTATTAGACATGCCAACGGCCACTGAAGTGCTGGCAGGACAACTGAACCCACAAAACAGCAAAGCGGTTTTATTTAGCATTTCCGCTGCAACAGAAATGTGTTTGGCCGGCAAAGCGGACGCCATGGTCACTGCCCCCATACACAAAGGTGTCATCAACCAGGCCGGCATCAAGTTCAGTGGCCACACGGAATTTATTGCGCAGCAATGTGAAGCACAACAGCCAGTGATGATGCTGGCTTGCGATGCACTGCGCGTGGCGTTAGTCACTACTCATTTACCACTTAAAGATGTGTCTGAGCAAATCACTCCTGAACGTCTACGCCAAGTGCTGGACGTGACTATTGCCGACACACAAAAGTTTTTCACCAATGCCGCGCCGATAATTTATGTTGCAGGATTAAATCCACACGCGGGTGAAGACGGTCATTTGGGTGATGAAGAGCAAACTATTATTTCGCCCATCATCCAACAATTACAGGCAGAAGGACAACAGATTTATGGTCCTTATTCCGCTGACACCATGTTCACGCCAGATAAAATAGCACGCGCTGATGTGATGCTCACTATGTATCATGATCAAGGCTTACCCGTGTTGAAACATATCGGTTTTGGTGATGCCATCAATATCACACTAGGTTTACCTATTATTCGTACCTCGGTGGATCATGGCACTGCTTTGCAACTTGCCGGTAGCGGACAAGCCAAGGCCGATAGTTTACAACGCGCCATCAACACGGCTATTCAGATGAGTCAACACCAGAAACATCATGCAACACAAAGCGCGTAAACGCTTCGGCCAAAATTTTCTCCATGACCCAAGTGTGATTGACAATATCGTCAACACCTTTCATCCTGCACCGGGCGAACACGTCGTCGAAATTGGTCCAGGCCTGGGCGCTATGACCCGTCTTTTATTGTTATCTTGCAAAAGTTTGGATGTAATTGAGCTCGACCGAGATTTAATCGAACATTTAGAAACTCATGTCGCACCACTTGGGGATTTGCGCATACACAATTGCGACGTTTTGAAATTTGATTTTTCATCACTGGGCGTAAACAAAAATAGTCTGCGTGTCATCGGTAATTTACCCTACAATATCTCCACTCCTTTAATTTTTCATTTAATTGATTCGCTTGAACTGGTTCAGGACATGTGTTTCATGTTGCAAAAAGAAGTCGTTGAGCGTTTGGTTGCTAAACCTGGCAGCAAAGAATACGGTCGCTTAAGTGTCATGGTTCAATATTATTGCGATGTTGAAAAATTATTCACGATTGGTCCCGGTGCGTTTAAACCAGCCCCTAAAGTCGACTCTGCGATTGTTTATTTGCAACCACGCAAAACCATTGAACCCGCGGCAATCGACACCCAACAATTTGCAAAAATCGTTACGGCCGCTTTTGCGCATCGCCGCAAAACCTTGCGCAATAATCTTAAACATCTATTGAATGAATCCGATTATCAACATTGCACAATCGACCCCGCCAACCGCGCAGAAACATTAAGCGTTAATGATTTTGTTTGTTTAGCGAATCGCTTTAGTGAAACTCAATAAGTAAACGCCACGCCTAGAACTAGCCCCAGACTTAGTTTACGCTCAAGCTTAGGTCGACCATCAATGAGTTGAAAATCTACTTTGGTATAGGGCAACCACAAAGCCATCTGAAAATTGGTAAAAATATCCAGTTGTGGTGAATGATGATGGCGCAAACCTAAATCAATGACGCCATCAACACTGTGCACACTATATTCCCTAGTATAGGCCGTGTACGGCGCCAAAGTTTGATTATCACCTTTGACAAACATAAATTGATAAAGCAAACCCGAGGCAATATTAAAATACCAGTTGGTTTTAAATTCGTACTCGACTTGCGCAAGTGCATTTATATTGAATGCCTGGCCACCACTGAGTCGTCCAGAAAATGGACCCATCGAGTAAGAATAATATAACCACGGATACAGGTTTAATGAATATTCATAAGCCAAGTTTAAACCCGGCACAGTTTCCACTGGAAACACCGTTTGCAAACCCAGGCGTGGCCCAACAAGAATATAAGCCGCTTCACTACTTACGGTTTCACTATCGACATTGGCCAAACCTAAATAAGCCGGATCGCTTTCTTTTGCGAACACATTCATGAACCGACTATCGATGCTTATTTTTAAATTTTTTTCAGGACTTGTAGCAACCGCGTTCATTGGCAAAACAAACGCGGCGACGATGATAAAAACAAAATAAGTGTTAAACTGCAAAACAATTAGTCTTCTTGAATGGCCTCAACTTGAAACCATAATTTTAATTTATCACCGATACCAGGCGCACCATAGGTACTACCAAAATCGGAACGATTAATTTCACCAGTGGCTTCAAATCCGCAGGTTTTTTTCTTGCTTCTGGGATTCGGACCACAAAACAAATGATTCACCTGCAAACTCACAGGTTTGCTCACACCTAATAAGGTCAACTCACCTTCAATGACCGCTTTATCCTTGCCAACGAAATTTATATTTTTCGATTGATAAGTGATGTCGGGGTACTCCATAACATTCAAAAAGTCCGGCGAACGTAAATGGTCATCTCGTTTTTGGTGGCCGGTGGTGATAGAGACGGCCGCGATTTTCACATCAACAAATCCGTTTTTATTGTTCCAATCAATGATAATGCGCCCAGTGGTTTGATCGAAACGTCCATAGAGCGTAGAAAATTGCATATGCGCCACAGAAAAATGTGGATAAGTGTGGCTGGAGTCGATTTTGTAATATTCGGCCGCTTGTAATGGTAGTGCCGCTATTATCCCTAAAACAAATAAGACTTTACCTAGCATTCTAATTATCCCCCCTGCAAGGTCAATGGTGAGGCCACTTTAGTGTAGATCCGTATCTAAAACAAGCATTGGCACTGCACATTAACCACAACCAACTTACAGTAATCAAATTATTTTTGGCTTAATTGGAAAAATACACCCAATCAAAACAATTTTTTTTTAATTTTCCAAACAGCGGACGAAGTAAAAATATACACAACCAATAAGAATATAGGCAAAAATGAAAGGTAATAGAATGCAGCACATTCACTTATCAAAACTAACTTTTATTATTAGCTTAGCGGTTTTATTAATCGCCTGCAAAAAAGCGGATCTGGAAGCACCTAAGTACGGCTTTTTATCGCTTGAAGGTTCAGCATTTACTGTGGCGGAATCGGCCACCAGCATCAATCTCAATGTCATTCGCACAGCCGGTAATGCGGATGATAATAGCGACAAACTCGACAATAAAAGCGTAAGCCTCGATTACTCGATCGTGGCAGGTAGTGCAACTGCCGACAGTGATTATAACGTTGTCAGTGGCACTTTAACCTGGAGTGATGGCAGCCGAGAAACACAAGTGGTTTCCATCCCGATTATTGATGATACAAGCGATGAAAGCGATGAGACTTTCACTTTGTTATTGAACAATGTTACCGGGGGTGCTTCGCTCGGCATTAGTACCGCACTGATTACAATTACGGATGATGATGAACCTGTTCTTACTTCCAGTCTGCAATTTCATAGCGAATGGTCAGTTTCAGACACGGCTTATTTTTTATATTCATTTGACCCAGTCGCACCTACCAGTGTCACAGCCATCATTGATTCAAATAGCAATGTTAAAATGAAACATGCAATCAATGTCGAGGGCGGTATTTACAACAGCAGCACACAACAAGTCAGCCAGCGTCATTTAGACAGCTTAATTATTGTAGGCACGGACAACAAACTTTATAAACTAAATGCAAAAACAAATAGTGATATCAGTCTTCAACAAATTTCATCGGAAAGCGCGATCGCAGCCGATCAATGTTATCTCGATGTTATTAGTGATTATGCAAACCTGGCCAACACTAAAATAATCTATGGTCAGCAAAGTTTTGGCGATTGCAATGAACCGGATGCAAGTAATTTTAAATATATTACCCTGGGCATGGACAATCTCAGCGACCCAGTCAGTATCGCCGTTAAACCCCTAACTGCCATTTATGATGAAACGGATGCCAGCATAAAAGCCTATTTGGTTGCCGATGGCATTACCCTATACCAAACTGATTCAAGCTTTCAGAACCCTAGTAGTTCTGCCAGTCTAGCGACGAACGAAATTGCATTGCTGCGTCATGTCACGGCAAGCCATGTATTTTTACTTGCCATTGATACTCTGTCCGGCGCTTATCGCTTAGTTGCCTATGATTTGACAAATAACACCATCTCGGAAGTTCAAGCGCTTAGTGCCTATAACACTCAAGGTGTAGTCAGTGCCGATGGAAGTAATTTGTATTTTAGCGATGACAATATTATCTATCGTGTCGCAATGACCCCAAGTCTTGGCACAGCAGAAGTCGTCATTACCGACAACAACATGCGCATTAACAATGTCTATGCTTCGAGTAGCCATATTGTCTATGATGGTTATAACCCATCAGCCACCGATCAAAAATTTCTACGCAGCATCAGCAATAGCGCTAGTAATCAAACGGAGGCCAACGCCACAACGATAGTTGATACCAGCTTGGGATTGATTGAGATGCAAACCGTCACAGCAGCAGGACGAATGTATTACAATATTAAAAACTCTGGTTCAAATACAGCAATTGCCGGTGTTGCATTGGTTGATGGCAGTGACACGCAAGAAACCAATCTGGCGTATTGGGCTGGGGTTAGTTATAGCAATCAGTTTAACCTGTATTCGCAACGAAGTCTGGTTCCGTTTGTTTATAATAGTATTCCTGTTAATTCCTTGATTTTAGTCGATGGTCTTAATGCAGCCGATGCCAGTTCAGCATCACGACCGCTCACTAGTTACAATCCTAGCGAACATAGTATCATAGCCAATCTCGGCACTTTAGCTTCTGATATTTGGAAATTGACTCTAACTGGAAATAATCACATTTATGTGGGGCGTGGTTGGCCTGCAACCGGCACTGATATTTTATTTGTTGACGCCAACACTGCTGGCAGCTTAGCACGCGCCACTACTGGCGCTGTCAATCATGATCCGATTTATTTAAAATAGTAAAAGTCAAAACCCAGGTTGTTTCTCCACAATCTGGGTTTATTCGCGCAAATAATTATCTAGGGCTAGGGTTTGCTTGGGATACCAAAACGAATACTGATTTAATAGATCGTGACCAATAGCCAAGGCTTGTGGTACAAAAAGGCTTAGGGATTTTTTCTTTGATTGTTTTTGCCATGCCTGAGTCAATAAAATCAAACTCGATGATTGTGAAAATAATACATCATCCATAATCACCGCCTCATATTCCGCATAACGCAGTAAACTGTTTTGCTGCGAACGCCAGCCACGCTCGTCGTAAAAGCGTATCCAGGCCTGCTGAATAAGCTTTTCGATTAAGCGATGATATTTTTGCCCACCCAGGGTTTGCTCTGTTTGCCATAAAGCTTGCGCGACAAAAACATAATCAGATAATACTGCTGGCACGGGCGTCTGATTTTTGCGCCAGGGAAATCGATAAAGATTTTTTCGATGCCAATAGCGCGCAACCAATTGATCAGCAAACTCCGATGCTTGATGTTTATAGCGCTCTTCCTTAGTAAAGCGATACGCATCAAGTAACGCGGTTAATACCAACGCATTCCACGCCGCAATCGGTTTCTGATCTTTCGCTAACTCACGTTTATCCCGTGCAGCCAGCAATTTAGCACGCACAACTTCAAATTGTTTATATCGCTCCTGGTTTTTTTCGGTTTCGGGATTCAAACGTAATGGCAAGTAACCCAACTCAGAAACTTGCGTATTCAAGCCCATGTGTTTTTTGGCGAAACCAAACTCACTGGCGGTCAACACTTGCTTTAATTCTTTCGCTGACCACAAATAGTAACTACCTTCTTCGCCATCACTACCCATCGCAGAAAAACTACTAATAAATAGACCATTGACACGCCGCATATGGTTCAACATGAATTCAATTGTTTGCAAACCTATATTTTTGTAATAGGGATTATTCAACACCTCACTCGCGTGCAAATAAAGACTGGCGAGTTGTGCATTATCGTATAACATTTTTTCATAGTGCGGTTCTGACCATTGAGGATCGGCAGTGTAACGAAAAAAACCACCACTTAAGGCATCATTTAAAGCCAAAGACGCCATGCTGTCCAAGGTCAAAACCAAAAACTCTTTTAACTTAGTATCTGTTTGAATGTTTATGCGACGCACTAGTTCAGTCAATACTGGCACAGAAGGAAACTTGGCTTGCTCACCAAATCCACCGGACATAGAATCAGCCCGCAACCATACTTGCTGCATAAACTTATTTTGAATCGTTTGCACCAGGGAGTGCGTTATCGGTGCTTGAGTCAATGCACGTTTATGACTTAGCAACTGATCCCGTGCTTCAGTAGCGACGTAATCCGGCGCCTCTTGCCATAAACCTGCCACTTGCAATAACCAATTTTTAAACACATTATTGGGCATATAAAGCGAACCCATGATCGGATAACCATCGGGCGTAATCACCACATGCATAGGCCAACCTGAGCGCCCTGCGGTATCGTCCATAAATTGTGCTAACTTGCGATCCAATTCCGGTTCAAGTTCACGATCAACAATCACTGCAATAAAATTTTTATTAATAATGTCGGCCACATCAGTTTTAAGAAAATTTTCCCGTTGCATTACATGACACCAATAACAGGAAAAATAGCCCAAGGAAACCAGCACTGGTTTATTGTTTTTTTTCGCCAATGCAAAACTCGCCTCGTTCCACAAATGCCATCGCACCTTATCATCGGCATGCATAACCACATAGGGCGAAATGTGTTGTTTCAAATCCTGTTGATTGTCAGTTGACCATGCGGGTGCCGCTAATAAAAATAGTATCAGCCCTAAGGCTCGCCGAGTTGCCATGTAACCGCCTCCTTATATTGCGACTGACTGGCCAATAGTGCTTCATGGGTACCACTATAAACTTTTGCATCACCACAGAAATATAACACTCGATCGGCGGAACGCAATGAACTGAAACGATGCGCAATCAACAAGGTGGTGCGATTTTTCCGTAGACGTTCAATTGAATTAACAATTAATTGCTCATTGTGACTATCCAGCGCAGAACTGGCTTCATCTAACACTAACAAGGGAGTATCGCGCAAAAAGGCTTGTGCCAAAGCTAAACGTTGACGCTGCCCCACTGATAGCTCAACACCATTCGCACCAATCACACTATCGAGTTGTTGCGGTAAGCTTTGAATAAATTCCCAGGCATTCGCCGCTTTGCATGCTTCGATCATTTGTGTTTCATTTGCATTCGCATCTGCTAGCAATAAATTGTTTCGAATACTATCACTGAAAAACAACGGTTGCTGCCACACAATTGATAAAGCCGCACGCAAACTTTTCAAACCGACCTGCGAAATATCCTGTTCATCAATTAAAATTCGACCGTGTTGCGGCACAAAAAAACCGGCTAGCAATTTAATCAATGTCGTTTTACCCGAACCACTCGGCCCTACAACCGCAATGGTTTCGCCAGCTTGAATCTCGAATGAAACCGCATCAAACAATTTTTTCTGCCCTGGATAAGCAAACACCATCGCCTCGCTTCGGATTGCACCTTGTTTTAATAGTAATTCTGGCGCGTTTGCGGGTCGAGAACAAATTTTTTCTAGCACCAAGATCTCCGCAACTCGCTGCGCTGCTGCACGATCAGCTTGCGCTTGAAAAGGCAATTGCGCAAATCCTCGCACGGGCATAGCCAAATATCCCAAATACAAAATGAAGCTTAATAACTCACCTAAACCAATAAACCCTTGCTCGATGCTTTTTATTCCCATGTATACAATTAGAAACGCACTGAAATACGTGAGTAAAGAAAAACTGGCACTAAAACTCACATCTAACCAACGCTCCTTGATTGCCCAAGTAAATGCACCTGCAAATTTTTCTTGATGATGCCTGCCTACACGATCCTCCGCATTAAAGGCATTAACTTCGGTAATATTGTTTAGCACTTCTTCTTCATGAGCCAATAGATCTCCATTTTTAGCCAAGAAGCCTTCAGCGGCTTTGCGTTTCGGTGTTGCAAATAGACGTTGGTGTAAAAATAGAACAGGAAGCATGGCTAATGCGATCAAAGCCAAGCGCCAGTCAATCCAAAACAACATGAAAATATACAGCACCGAAGTGGCTGCATGTGAAATCAAAAACGAAGGAATTTCCACGACTAGGTTTTGCACCTTATCCACATCATGGCTTAAGCGTGCAAGCACGTCACCTTTTGAAAAACCGTGAGCTTGTGCTGAGCCAAGCTCTAGCAAATAAGCCATTACTCGATTGCGCAAGCGGCCGACAAAACGCAAGCCCATCCAATTTGCAAAAAAAGTGCAACAAAAATGCAGGGCCTGATTAATACAAACAATCAGCACTAAAACTAGAATCAAATGAGGTAATTCGTCGAAGGCTTCACGACTTAATGCATCAAATGGCTTACCTAACCACCACAATAAGACGGTATTGCTCAGTGCTAATAGAAATATTAATACACTCAGCAATAACACCCATTTGCGATCACATCCTAAATGAGGGAAAAAATAACGCAGTGCTGCGAAATTACTATGAAATAAACTCATGTGGGAGCGTCAATCCTATGAATACACTAGTGTTCTAGTATAGCGGATGACAAATTAAAAAGGGGTACGAGAAACCTCGTACCCCCTGGTCGTTTCGGTGTATCACCGGCAATAAACAGCTTGCATGACCAGTATGGATAACCCTGTCCTTTTTTTACCTTTTCCCTTCATACTTGGAAACCAAGTACGCCCACATTTAATGTGTTCTCAAGGTTTGGGGTTAAATGGCTTTGTGACCAGAAGTTTCATGTGCGTTGGCTTACATGCCACCGCCCATTCCGCCTCCCATGCCACCACCACCCATACCGCCCATTCCGCCGCCCATGCCGCCGCCACCCATTCCACCCATGCCCATGTTAGTCTCCTTTCATGGATAAGTAGTCAAGGCTCGCAAGCGAGCAAAGAGCGCCTCATGTGAGGCATGAATACAGCATAGACATCAAATGCCTAGCTGACAAAGTTGGTCATTAAGAGCCTGTACGGCACTACCTAATACCACTTTACATTCAACAGTTTATGTAATTAAACTTAAACATAGCTGAATGTTTGTCAGTTAGTGACAATTTTTATCCATACCCAAATAATATTAGCAAAGTTCGTGCTCGAACCCAAACCCCTACCAATCAAGGAAATTTATCCAAAACCGTGGTCATGATATACTTGCAGCCTGATACAAATACCCCAGTCTATCTGGTTGAATTTAATTAATAATTTTGAATGAGGCAGGCAATATGGCGAAACAGTTTGGGCATATTATTAGCGGGCTCATTGTCGCCCTTTTTTTTAGCGCCTGCTTCCACGAACCAAAATCATCGGACGGCCCTATCCGAGTTGGCCTAAGTCACGACGCCAGCGCCTCTGCCATCAACAGCAGTCGAGCAGCGTTCACCCTGCTCAAAGAAGGCCAACGAGTCAGCATTACCATCGCCTTGAACAAACCAGCAGAAGCCGCAACCCAAATCCAGTGGCAATATGTCTTATCCAGCGCCACTGTCGATGTTGACTTTAAGTTGACCCACAGTGATGGAACCACACCGATTACTGAAAACGAAACCATTGATTTTGCGATCGGTGAACAAACACAGACCTTACTACTAAGCTTGATTGACGATGCGGAAATTGGTGAAAGCGATGAAGACTTGGAGATTCATTTAACCCCAAGCGATGTATTACCCAGCGCTCAAAATATTTTACGCATTGCCATACGTGATAACGATTACACAACGCATTTAAATGATAGCAGTGTTTTTAACTGTGCCGAAGACGCACTAGACTTTTGTGACGCTAGCGATAGCACTGGACTTGCTTACCAGGATTCCAAATACGGACGCGACGCCCTAGCAGTTCAAGCACGCTTGCAAAAAAGCGGACGTGGTCCAGCCTCGTTTGATTTTTCGCGCATTAATGCCAACGGTTTATCCATTGCGATCATAGACCCGAAAAGCAATACTGAGATTTGGAATTGCGTGAGCGATAATCATACGGGTTTAACTTGGGAACGGCTGGTCAAACATTTTGAAACAGATGAACCAGTCGACAACAGCACTTATACCTGGAGCGAGATCCAAGCACATATTAATGAACTGAATCAGAAACGACTTTGTGGTTTTAGCGATTGGCGCATGCCCACCTTGAGTGAATGGATGAGCTTATATTTTCAATCAACAACTGACTCGCTTAATGGTTTAAGCCGATATTTCTTTCCCAATGCGGATGCAAACACCAGTTTCTGGTATGCCGATAGCGGTGATTACAAACAAACCAATAATGAAAACAGTGACCGTGGGATTATCGACTTTAGTGGAAATGATCCTGACCATTCACGCGTTGATGGTGCAACGACTAACGGTTTACGCTTGGTTCGTGGACATAGTTTCAGTGCGGTTGACGCGCTTAGTAGCAACTGCAGTAGCAGCGCTTTGATCAGTGATTCGCGTTATAGTGTGGACACAAGCACTGGCGAGATTACTGATCTGCATACTCAGCTTGTCTGGCGCAAATGCCCCTTAGGTTTGTCTGACGCAAGCTGTTCAACAGGCAGCGCCACCACAGGCTTGGCCACTATCTCAACGGAACTAGCGAGTAGTTATACAGAATGGCGACTGCCCAATATCAAAGAACTGGTGACACTGATTGATGCCAGTTGCGCCAGTGATCAAATTATTAATACCAGCATTTTTACCAACATCGCTGGAAAAAATCTCATGAGTGCGACGCCTGACAAAACCAATACCAAAATATTAGCAATTAATGGCAGTAGCAGAAGTATCGTTTCGATCGCCGATAATGATGCAAATGCTTTCTTTTTTATTGTCAAACAAGAACCGATTGAGACCCTAACGCATGTAGAAAACGCGCGCTATAGCGCAAGCAATGACTGTGGTGGCAGCGCATGCCAAACATGTATGGATTGCCATGTGGACGATCGAAGTGTTTCAAGCGATGCGTGGTATCAGCAAAAGCACAATGAAGACACCACTCAATGCAGTCACTGCCACAGTGTTAGCAGTTGGTATCCTGCACGAACAATTTCCCAATCGATTATAGATTCCTTAATTACACCGACGCCTTAGCTAAACAAAACTCAACAAGTCCGCCGCAGGTGAATCAGCCTTCGGCGGCAAAATGCCTTCACCATTATTTAACCAAGTGAGAATGGGCTCCCACTGCTCCAAATCCTCAGCCACAGAATAAATCGGCATGTCAAAAATTCCCAAGCCTAAGGCCGCCGCACGAATATAGTTTTGTGTGTCACGTAATGTGGTTATAAAAGGAATATCCAATTGGCCTAAAAATTTCTCCAAACTGCGATAAGCCAAGGTGTGTTGTTTAACACGATTCGCCACTACGGCAAAGGCAACCGGATTTTTTTGATATTGTTCTGACTTTAAAATTTCATGAATAAAATAACCACAGGCGCGAATATCCATGGGGGAAGGCAACACAGGAATCAAAACTCGATCGGCACGGGCCATCATATTGATTAGTGCTTCGCCACGCAAACCCGAAGGCACATCGAGAATTAAATAATCTTGAAATACATTTAAAGAAGGGTTTTGTAAATCCACATAGACTTGACTCACATGAGGTTTTGTCTCGGGTCGCATTTTCAGCCAAGTATTGCTTGATGCTTGAGGATCAAAATCCGCAATGGCCACTGAATAGCCCCAACACGCATAAAAACTTGCCAAATTAGTTGCTAAGGTGCTTTTTCCCGAGCCGCCTTTGGCATTAAGAATCAAGTTGGTTTGTGTTGCCATCTCCACTTCCTTTTTTGAATTCAAACAGCACGCAAAAAAGGTGTCGACAGCTTTAATCAAAACTTTATTTATGTTTGATTTTTAAAAGTCTAAATACATTATCAATGAAAATTAAAATTGTGAGGGAATTATAAAACTCAGGCCTCTTCCGCCATATCATGCTCAGCTTGGGCCAGCTCACTAACTGCAACCTCTAGCGGTACGGGTTGCGCAATGCAAAAACCTTGTGCGTAATCCAACCCAATCTGCCGAACTTTTTGTAACACGGCTTCATTTTCTACGGTTTCTGCAATACAAAGTACACCCATGGTGTGACTAATATCAGAAATCGATTGCGCTATTGCACAAGCGACCTCATCTTCCACCAAGTGTTGGATAAACGAACCATCTATTTTTATATAATCCACTGGCAATTGTTTTAGGTAGGCAAACGAACTCAAGCCGGTACCAAAATCATCCAGCGCAAAACGACAACCCATTTCCCGCAGCACTGAAATCAAACGCGCCGCTTTTTGGAAATTAGCAATTGCTGCCGTTTCTGTAACTTCAAATACCAACGAACCGGGTTCCACGCCATAACGCAAAATAGTATCAATAGCAAAGCGTAAAAACTGACCGTCACTCAACGTCTGCCCTGAGAGATTAATAAAACAACGCAATTTATTTGACTGCGCAACATCATGCTCGCTTAATAGTTGAATTGCGTGTTCAGTCACCCAACGATCCAATGCGGGCATTTGATGGTAACGCTCTGCCGCAGGAATAAACTCTTTTGGTGCAATCAAGCTCCCGTTTTCGTGACGTAAACGCACCAGCAACTCCCAATGCACCTGGGGTGCTGCATCTGAATTGAGTGCTTGAATGGGTTGCGCATATAAATAGAAACGATTATTCAACAAGGCATCACGTATTTGATGCATCCACTGCACTTCACCATAACGACGCGCAATTACTCGGTCGCCCGGTGAATACACATAAACTTTATTGCGCCCACGTTCTTTGGCAATATAACACGCATTATCAGCCGTACTTAGCACTTCGTTTATCGTGTCGTTTTCCCGGGTAAGCGCCATCACTCCAATGCTCACGCCAAGATCAAACGTATTTTGTTCCCAAACAAAACGAAATGACTCCACGACATAACGAATGCGCTCTGCAACCTGACTGGCATTATCTAAATCACAATCACATAATAGAACCGCAAACTCATCACCGCCCAGGCGCGCAAATACGTCATCTTTTGAAATCACGGTTTGCATTTCGGCGGTAATTTCTTTTAACAACGCATCACCTGCCGCATGCCCACAACTATCATTGACTAGTTTAAAACGATCCAAGTCCATATAAAGCAAGGCATGATCCTGACGCAACTCATGTGCGTTAACCAAAGCACTTGCTAAGTATTGTTCAAACGCATGTCGATTTAATAAACCCGTGAGAAAGTCATGGTGCGCTTGGTATTGCATTTGTTGTTGTAATTTTTTCATTTCGGTAACGTCTTGCATCACCAAAACCGTACCCACAATTTTACCGACTTGATCGCGCATGGGCGACACACTAAGTTCAACTTCAATTTCCCTGCCTTGTCGATTGATTGCAACTAACCAGTTTTCATAATGCAAGGTGGAATTCGCGCCAATACATTCGGCAACAGGGTCATTGATTTCTTCTTCCGTGCGACTATCAACAAATGTGAATAGGTCTGACAAACTGAGGGCTACCAACGCTCGAACATGATCACCAATGAATTTTTGCGCAACAGGATTGACATAGGTTACTAAACCCTGTGGGTTGGTACTAATGACCGCATTACTAATTGAAGACAAAACCACCAATGCTTTTTCATTTGTTTCAAATAATTCCTGCTCGGCTTGTTTACGATGTTCGATTTCTGCTTCTAAACTTATCTTGGCGGTCGCAAGACGTTTATTCATATTCTTCAATAGAAGCGCAATAACACTTAAAGCGATTAAAACTGTCAGCCCCAATAAGACCCAAACTTTATATTTGCGCCAAACCTGCACCAAACTGATTTCCCGTTTATAGGCATAAGGACCGACGCCTAATTCACGCAACATTTCATGCACTGGTTTATAGTCCATGGGTACAGTCCAGCCGGCTAAACCAGCGGAACGTGCGGCTGGATGATCGAAGGGCATATTCATTAATGCGGCAGCGACTTGTTCGGCCAAACCGGTTTTAGTGTGGCTTAATTTGCTTAAAGGCCATTCGGGATATAAGTCTGTGCTATGCACAAACGGAAAACCAGCCACATGGCGACTACCCAGAATGCGAAAATCACTTGCTTTAACCAAACCTTCTTTAATCATTTGCGCCAAGGTTCGAGCACGCACCGTACCGACATCCGCCAATCCGTTCTTGATCGCATATACGACTTTATCCTGCGGGTAACCACTAAATGTCACTCGACTAAAATCCTGCTTGATATCAATATTTCTGCGTTTAAATTCAAGCCAAGCCATTTGATAGCCACCAAATGCCTGATCATTAACCGCAATAAAATGTTTACCTTTCGCATCTTCTAAAGTTTCAATTTTTGGATGATCGGCTCGTGTAAAAATGACGGCGGTAAAAAGATTATGCAAATTCATTTCTTCGTTACGCTTAAGCGTCGCAATACGGCTAATACCGTTTCGCACTTCTAGACTCACATAATGACTAGGATTGGTTAAAACAAAATCCACTTGGCTTAATGCCACGGCGGTATTCATCTCTTGTAAATCGAGAGGGAATATTTGAAATTGGAACCCAGGTATTTTCTCACTGAGATATTTTGCGGTCTGAGTCCAGCGATCGCTGACATTTTCTTTGCCTCGATGTGCTAGCACGCCAATTTTAATAAGCGGGTCACTTGCTTGTACCGCAAATGAACAGATAATCAAGCATCCGATGCCGATAAGCCCACGTAACAAAATCCTTCTCCCACGGGGAAACAAAACCTTGATTGTTTTGAATTTAGTGTAGAACTGACTCAACCGAGTAAACCGCTTTTTAGTCTAGTCCACTTGTGCTTCTTTTTGAAGCAAAAAGCTTACTTTAATGGCGAATAAATAAATCCACTCCGCTTGGATTAATGACATCCAATGGAGTCACGCCTAATGGGGTAGTTGGCAGCGGCCGGATAGCCGGTATCCAGGTGGTGGTGGTATGACAGCCATCACAACCACCAGTAATATTCAGCGCCGAGTGTGAAGGAGGTGGAGGTAAGTGACAACTTTCGCAAATACCAACGACTTCATTATGATCCACAATAAACGGCACCCAAGTTGTCGTCACATGACAGGCGTCACAAATATCACTAGTCCTTATATGTTGTGTGTGCTTACCCGTAGTAATTTGATTATTATGACAAGTAATACAACTTGCGGTCACTTGGTTGTGATCCATACGAATAACCGGAGCCCAGAACGTTGTTGCATGACAGGTTTCGCAACTATCGGTGGTTGGTATATGAGTTTGGGTTTTACCCGGCACCAACTGATTATTGTGACATGAAACGCAGGTACCATTGACTTCGTTATGATCCATAAAGATGACCTGGAACCACGATAATGGCGCATGGCAAGCCTCGCAAAAATTCGTGGTATTCAAATGACTCGGACTTTTACCCGAGACCAAACTATTGTTATGACAGTCAAAACACGCACCTAAAACATAATTATGGTCTACCCGTATTGTTGGTTCCCAAAACGTTGTTGAATGACAGAATTTACAGTCGTCGGTTGTGTTGACGTGCGCACTACTTTTACCCCTATTTGGTGAACCCGCTGCATGACATTGAATACATTCACCAATCACAAACAAATGATCAACCACCACCACGGGTACCCATGAATTAGTCGAATGACAGGCATCACATTCATCTGAACTCGATATATGAGTCGCGTGTTTAGGTGTGGCAGGCGAACCATCATGACAGCTCACACACACACCTTGCACTTGACTGTGATCAACTTTAATCGCTGGCACAAAGGTATTCGTCGAATGACAAAGCTCACATATTTCCGAACTCGCAATATGCGTACTGGATTTTCCAACCCAAGTAGTTCCATCATGACAGCTCACGCACACACCAATCACTTGAGTATGATCAACAGTGATCGCTGGCGTCCAAGCATTGGTTGAATGACAGTTATCGCACAATTCAGAACTATTTATGTGCAAGGGACCCTTATCTGATTGTGCAAAACCACCGCCATGACAACCGGCGCAATTACCAATAACCTCGGCATGATCAACCACCACTACAGGCACCCAGCCGGCGGGGGTATGACAGGCCTGACAGACATCAGAGGTAGGTGGATGATTCGATGATTTACCATTGGCAATTTTGCTATTGTGACAACTCACGCATTCACCGACAACAAAATCATGATCAACTAAAATCGCCGGCATCCAGCGCACGGTGGAATGACACTTCTCACAATCATCAGTGGTATTAATGTGTTGCCCACTTTTTCCTATCCAAGGATTATTGTTATGGCAGCTAATGCATAAGCCTTGCACATGATCATGATCGACTAACACATGCGGTGCCCAGGTTTCAGTGGAATGACAAGCCCCGCATTGTTCAGAACTTAAAATATGGCCAGCGTTTTTGCCTTGTGCAATAACGCCGTTATGACAATTCGCGCCACAATTATCCAATCCAATGACCTCAGTATGGTCCACGTAAATCGGTACCCAATTATTTCCCTGGGAGTGGCAGGCCTGACATTCATCCGAACTATTAATATGTGTGGCGTGTTTTCCTACCCATGGATTGTTATTGTGGCAACTCACACACACACCTTGCACTTGTGTGTGATCGACTTTAATCGCAGGTGCAAATGTGTTTGTCGAGTGACAGGTTTCGCATGCGTCACTTGAAAGAATATGCTCAGGATTCTTCCCTATCCAAGGATTGCCATTATGACAAGTATTACAAGCACCATTCACTTCTACATGATCCACCACAATAGCGGGCGCCCAAACCACGGTCGAATGACAAGCTTCACACACATCGCTGGTATTAATATGATCAGGGGTTTTACCAATCCAAGGATTATTATTATGACAGGTCACGCATACACCTTGCACTTGACTATGATCCACTGCTGCAACAGTTGTCCAAGGAACGGGGGACGCGACATGGCAAGCCTCGCAATCATTTGAGGTGGGAATATGTGATGATGATTTTGTCATAGCGACTACGCCGTCGTGACAGGAAAAACATTTACCCAAAACCAAGGTGTGATCCACAGCAAGTGGCGACGTCCAAGGCACAGGAAACGCTTCGTGACAAGCACCACATTGATCCAGTGTAGCTATATGTTTTTGGCTTTTGCCCACGGCACGAGTACCGTTATGACAAACTTCACAGGCGCCTACTACTTGATTGTGATCCACTTGCAATACAGGTCGCCAAGCACTGGTCGCATGACAAGCACCGCACTCTTCGGTTACTGGAATATGATAAGGCGGAATCGCTGAAGCGGATACACCGTTATGACACACCACACAGGAAGAAGTGACCTGACTATGATCAAATTGAATCGATGCCGTCCAGGCTTTTGTGCTATGACAATCACCACACAAATCCGAGGTAGGAATATGATTCGCACTTTTACCTGAAGCGATGGAACCGTTATGACAGGACACACAATCAGTCGGAACTTGTGAATGATCAACCCGCATGACTGGTGTCCACGCAAATGTGGTATGACAACTACCACACAAATTGCTCGAATTAATATGCGTTAAATTCACACCACGAGCAAATCCACCATCATGACAAGCAATACACTCACCGATGACTTCTGTGTGATCAACAAAACGCGCAGGAATCCAAACTACGGTTGAATGACAGGCTTCGCATTCATTGCTTGTGGGAATATGCACATCCGGATTTTTCGCGCGCGCAATCGAACCATCATGACAACCAAAGCAAGCACCGGTTACTTGCGCGTGGTCAACACCGGTCACAGGTTTCCAGGTTACATTTGTATGGCAGGCTTCACAGACGTTAGTACTGGGGATATGACCGAAGTTTTTTCCTCCGGCAACTAAACCATTGTGGCATTCAAAACATATATCACCGACTTGGCTATGATCAACCGAGACCAATAACCAATTAGAAACAATATGACACGCCTCACAGACATCACTACTGACAATATGCGTACGATTTTTACCGGTGGCTGAAACGCCGTTATGACAGCTGAAACAATCACCACTCACACCTTCATGAATTTGTGCGATCGATACACCTATCCAGGTTCGCACGGTATGACATAAATCACATTCCAAATTCGTTGCGATATGATCAATACTTTTACCTACGGCTAGACGGTTATTATGACAAGCGCTACATACACCGAACACTTCATTATGATCAACATTCGTCACGGGTTTCCAAATCGCAGTAATATGACAAGCATCACATTTATCTGAGGTGGGAACATGGCCTTTGTTTTTACCAATCGCCACGATGCCATTGTGGCAGCTAATACATTCACCAATCACATGTTGATGATCGACAGCAATAATATCGCGCCATACTAGATTATTATGACAGAACTGGCATTCATCAGAACTGGCAATATGAGTGCGATGTTTTCCCGTAGAAGTCAAACCATCGTGGCAGCTGACGCAGCTACCAATCGCATTACTATGATCAAAAGCAATACCTGCACGCCAGGATATGGTTAAGTGACAAGAACCACATAAATCAGAACTAGGAATATGTGTTTGTGATTTGCCCACAGCAATAATTCCATCATGACAACTCACACAACTACCAATCACTTGAGCGTGATCCACAACTCTAACGGGTAAAAATGCCAACACCACATGACAAGCGCTGCAACTATTGGTTGTTGCTATATGCCCTTGTTTTTTGCCTCGACTGATGACGCCATTATGACAATCATAACAACCACCAATCACCTCACTATGATCCACGGTTTGCACAGGTAACCACGACGTAGGCGAGTGACAAGCATTGCAATTGTCCGTACTCGGAATATGCCCTGGCGGTTTACCCACCGCAATGGCCGCCAACGTACCATTATGACAATCAGTGCAAATACCGATAACTTGCGAATGATCGACTCGACGAACGGGTAGCCAGGTACGTACTGAATGACAAAATTCACAATTATCGGTTGATGCCACGTGCCCATTGGGCTTGCCAATAGCCGTAACGCCGTGACACTGGGTACAGTTATTCACGATTGTACCGTGATCAAATAAACGCGCACTAACACCGGTACTTTTTAATAGTTGCAAATCACTAACATTAAGTTGCGCAATACCCAGTTGTGCAGGGGACCAGGCTTGGGTTAAATGACATTGTTCGCAATCTTGCCCCGAAACATTAATGTGTAGCGCAGGCAAACCGGTATAGGGACTGCCATTATGACAAGTATTACATGCGCCCTTAACCGCTTGGTGATCCATGCGCGCTAGTACAGACCAATTATCGGTGTAATGGCAGCTATTACAATCATTATTGCTGGCAATATGTTTAGCTGGTTTTGCGTTTAGCAACTGACCATCATGACAACTCACACAAACTTGTGCCGTTTGGCTGTGTTCGAATGGTAATACACTCGCCCAGGTAGACGTAACATGGCATTGTTCACATGCATCACTGCTAGGAATATGAATAATGGGTTTAGCACCGAGTTGAGCATTATCATGGCAACTTACACAGGTCTGCTTTAATAAACTGTGATCAATTTGCGCCAGACCCCATCCTGAGGGGGCATGACAATCCGCACAGACTTGTGTTTTTAAGGCCAAATGTTTTTGCGAAGCTTGATGACAGGTTTCGCAAGCGGGATTCAATTTTGTCGCGGGTAATTGTTGATGACAGGCTTCACAGGCCAATTCCGCATGCGCGCCCGTAAGCATATTTGCATTATGCTCACTCAATGCTTGGCGAAGATCGCTAGTTGCGGCCAAGGTGTTTGTCGCACCAAGCAAAAACGCGCAGCATAATAACAAAGCTACTAATAACTTTGTATTACGCACACAAATTTGCCAACGACTACCCCCGGTTCGTCCTTGAAACATATTTTCCCCACGTTACGCCGATAGCGGCGATTTATTGACACGATCCAACTTGTGTCATTGCTTGTTATGAACTGACGAAACAAAGTCCCATCCAGGTTTGAACAAAATACAACAAGCGACGTGGAACAGCAGAGGAATTGAATACTTAAGACTGTACGGGGAATCCTTTATATGCGCGTGCAACAATGCATATACTTATCATTATATGGACCACCGTCCCTGTTTTACCCTCACCACGTAATTTATTTTCTTATATAGTTGACAATTTTAGCAGAGATTTTCAGGCGCTGCCATGTGCTAACAATAATCATGGCAAAAGATGCATGTACAATAAACCATCAACTTGACGCTAAACCTATGAGTGTCTAGGGTACAACAAGTTCACAATTATTTTTTCGATTGAATAAAACTGAATTAAAATCTGCGGCGTGCGATCATGCGCACAACTGCTCCATCACCCACATGGTATTTACCTTCATCAAGCTTTTGCACAGATTCCTCAATGAATTCAATATCGGCCTCGGCAAAATCCTGACGTAATATTGCCTCGGAAAACAACATAGGCTCGACCGGAGGGCCACCACTCTTGTAATTGAGCTGGTTTTTGTTAAATGCTTCCATGAAAATAAACCCACCGGGTTTCAATGCCTGCAACATGTAATGATGTATTTGCGCCCTTAAATCGGGCGGGAAGTGTACATAAATTGAAACTACCGCATCGAATTGATTTTGTGGCCATTGCCATTGGCTCATATCCTCACAGAGTGAAGCCATTTTCACTTGTCTTTTTTTCGCCAGGGCTTGAGCTCGATCAACTCCAGCCTGTGAATAATCCACAGTAGTGACATCTAAACCCTGCTCAGCCAGCCAAACGCCATTGCGGCCTTCGCCGTCACCGACGACTAATACGTTTTTTAGATTGCTAAAACGTGCCAGTTCTTGCTTTAAATATTCATTCGGTGTTTCACCATAAGCCAAACCATCTTCGCTATAACGTTCATTCCAGAAATCTTTCATAACTTACCTAACTGTTTAGAAAAACAAAACCGGTGTTCAACGCAAATAATTATATGGGTTATCATCAAGCATTTTTTTTGCCGAAAAAAGTTTGGCCGCTTGATCATTAATTATTTCTGCGAGACGACGTTTTTTGCTGTGTTTGATTTGAATAATTTCCGCTTCATCTTTTTTCGCTAATAAATAATCGTCGCTAGTTTTAAGCTCATCAACCAAACCCAAATCCAAGGCACGGCTTGCCAACCAATGCTCGCCTGTCGCTACTTTTTCTACATCAAGATTAGGTCGGTTATGCTGAATGAACTCCTTAAATGAGTCATGCACGTCTTGCAAATCCTGACGAAATTTTTCCCTTGCTTTGTCTGTATTTTCACCCAAGACAGTCAAGGTTCGTTTATATTCACCCGCAGTATGCAATTCGATATCAACATCATGTTTTTTCAGAAAACGATTAATATTGGGCATTTCTGCGACCACACCAATGGAACCGACAATGGCAAATGGCGCTGCAATAATATGATCCGCCACACAGGCCATCATGTAACCACCACTGGCCGCCACCTTATCCACAGAAATCGTCAAACGAATATTCTTATCACGAATCCGTTGCAACTGAGAGGCTGCCAAACCATACCCAAAGACTACACCACCCGGACTTTCAACTTTGACAAATACTTCATCATTTTCATTCGCCACTAATAGGATTGCTGTTATTTCTTCCCGTAAATGGCTTACAGCACTAGCACGAAGGTCACCGTGAAACTCAATCACAAATACTCGTGATTCGTTTTTTTCTACCTTACCTTCGTGCTTAAGCTTGTTTTTTTGTGCTTTTAATAATTTCTTCTGTTGTTTTCTTGGCGCTAATTCCTGCTGAATTTCAAAGGTCATATCGTCGTAGTATTGATTTAATTTCTTCAATTGAATACGACTGGAACGCTCATCTCTGCCGCGCGCGCCCACGGAAAACAAACCAAGAGCGACCATAATAATCGCGACCACTATGGTGATGGTCTTCAAAAAGAACATGCCGTATTCGGCTAAAAACGCCATCATAATTGTTTTCCTTTTAGTTGTTAGATTGAGTGAATATAGGGATCACAAGGCTTAATTACAAGCGCTCGCACTAAGGCAAATCAATATAATCCTTGAACGCTTTTTTATCTTGGGCACTGGCTTTATCCCACCATTGCTTTAACTGCGGAAGCGCTTCGCTTGAATAATTATTAGAACTGTTATCCCAATCACAACAAGAATCATTTTTACTCGATAGTTCGTTTTTGGAAATATCCATTATGGCCACTGGCTGGCCTTGTGCTAGCACCTGACCAGACTCATCGAGAATTTTAAATTCGAACTGCTTGCGCATTAGCCGGGCTTGTTCAATATTTTCCACTGGCGGATAACTCAATGCATAGCGTTGCCCTGCGGTGAACTGCATTTCCACACTCAAGGCTTGTGAACGGATGACTTCATGATTTTGCATATCATCTTCCCATAATTGATGATACTGAAAAATCAGTTGATGTGCCCCAGGCTTAAAATGCAATTCTCGGTAATGCAGCGCATAGGGTAAAGTATTTTGTTTGCGACCATCAAAAAACATTAAATCTACAGCAATAGGCACTTGCAAATAGACTTGCTGTGCTTGGTTTAGTTTATCAATTTTTTCAGGGGCAAAAACCACCATACGTGGAGTACATGCGATTAATGCAAACGTAAGAATGCCTATAACAAGACTACTTTTTCTTACGCTTATCATTTTTTTTCACATGTTTCATGAGGCGTTTTTTCTTTTGCATTTGGCGCGGCGTTAATGTATTGCGTCGATCCTTATAAGGATTATCCGTGCCACGAAATTCTACTCGCACCGGCGTGCCTTCCAATTTTAAAACTTTACGATAAATATTTGACAAATAACGGCGATAGCTATCAGGCACGGATTCAGCCTGTGTGCCATGAATAACAATAATCGGTGGATTTTGTCCACCTTGATGAGCATAGCGTAGCTTGATACGCCGTCCACGCACCATTGGCGGCTGATGACTCGCAATTGCATCTTCCAAAATCCGAGTTAATAAATTGGTTTGAAATTGTTTACGCGAAGCCTGATAAGCTTTAGAAACCGTCTGCATAAGTAAACCAACGCCGGTACCATGCAAAGCAGAAATAAAATGAACAGAGGCATAGTCAATAAATGTAAGCTTGCGATCCAATTCTTTTTTGATAAATTCTTTTTCTTCCTTAGGCAAGCCATCCCATTTATTAATCGCAATCAATAACGGTTTGCCCGCATCTTCGATATAGCCCAACAGGGTTGCATCTTGATTACTAATGCCTTGGTGGGCATCCAAAACCAAAATCACTGCGTTCGCGGCTTCAATTGCTTGCAAGGTTTTTATAACACTAAACTTTTCGATCTTGTCACTGACTTTGGAACGACGGCGTACGCCAGCAGTATCGATTAAGGTATACGCCTCACCGTCATGTTCAAAAGGAATAAAAATACTGTCACGAGTTGTGCCTGGCATATCAAATGCCAAAACTCGCTCTTCACCCAATAAGCGGTTAACTAAAGTTGATTTCCCAACATTCGGTCGACCAATGATTGCAACCTTAGCGCCATCATCGGTTTGTGCTTCTTCATCGGCTGAGTCATCGCTTAAATCGATATGCGAGAGCAACTCATCCAAGCCTTCACCATGAGCCGATGAAACCGCGTAGGGATCGCCCAATCCTAAGGCAAAGAATTCCGCCGTCAGCACACCTTTTTCTGTGCGTTCAGTTTTGTTGACGAGCAAATAAATTTCTCGTGCTTTATTACGCAGTTGCCTGGCGATAATCTCATCATCTGGAACCATTCCGGCACGACCATCTACCAGAAAAAATACAACATCGGCTTCCTCAACAGCCATCATGGCTTGATCACCAATATAGCTGTCCAAACCTTCTTCCTTGCTGCTTAGGCCACCGGTATCAACAACTATATATTCTTGGTCCTGATAAGTTGCACGGCCATAACGACGATCTCGCGTGAGCCCTGGCTCATCGGCAACCAAGGCGTCACGCGTACGGGTGAGTCGATTATAAAGTGTGGATTTTCCAACATTGGGACGCCCAACCAGAGCAATCGTTTTTTTCATGGCTTGGTCGCATTGGCAATGAGAGCTAACACGCCATTACGATAGGAAATCAATAGATTCTCATCGGTAACAACGGGCGCATGACTAAAGCCGCGTTTCTCCATAAACAAACCTTGTTCATATTCATCGTCGGGATCAATTAAATCAGTATAACTGTTGACACCCGCGTCTAATGAAATATCGAAATACTCACTCCGCCCTAATAACTTACCATCAGCTTTCGACAGCCAATACAAACGACTATCTGCATCGCCAACTAAGATTTGGTCAGAAAATATTATCGGACGGGTCAATTCGAGGCCACTCAATGCTTGCTGTTTCCAAAGCGTTGCACCGCTGTTTTTGTCCATCGCCCAAACAAGACCTTCGGTGTCAGACACAAAAAGTAAATCCCCAAATAGGCTCAATCCGGTATAGGTCGACATATCACGTGCCCACAAAATCCGTCCTGACTCTTCAGTAATTGCCGCAATACGACCTTGGTAACTGGCGACATACAAGGTTCCATCTTGATAAGCCATGAAACCATCCAAGTCCACCATGCGCTCTAATTCGGAGCGACCTTTGGGCATAGCGATTACAGTTTCCCAGAGTAATTTACCATCATTAATCGACACTGCGACCATTTGACCTTTGGAAAACCCAGCTAGTACTTTATCACCAACAATCATTGGTTCGCCGGTACCACGTAACGTTAATAATGGCACCGAACGTGAAAACGACCACAATACTTTTCCATTACTACGGCGCAAGCCTATAAGCTTGCCATCGTTGGTTTGCACCACCACTACATTTTGGGAAAGCTTAGGTGGCGCCAAAACTTCACTACTCACCTCAGCCTGCCAAATCAATTGACCGGTTTTTTTTGAAAGCAGCATTACCTGCGCATTAATATTCGCGGCTGCGATCACATCTCCATCGAGGGTTGGACCACCCGTCCAAGCAGCATCAAATTGTTTTTGCCAAACCACACTACCATCAAGCAAGCGCAAACAGCTGAGCCGGCCATTTTCATCAGCCAAATAAACTACATCAGCATCTACCACTGGTGAGTTTTTTAGAAATTGACTAGTGCCGTTTTCAACAAAACTTTTGCCCCAAATCACATCAACTGCACGCATAGGCGATTCAGGCGCGGGTTTAATATCTTTTGGCGTTGCCGCACAAGCGACCAGCGCGAAAACAAAGATAATAAAAATTAGACGCATCAAGAGTCCATTCCTTCCGCCGCGACCTTGTTTGCACCAGAAGACACATCATCCAGTTTCATTTGCAAAAGTTGACGCATTTGTGGCGTTAAATCTTTGCCGGCCAATGCGGTTTCATAGGCATTGCGTGCCATCGCCAAATCACCTTTAGCGACATACGCATCACCTTTGATCATTGAATATGTGTCAGCATAGGCACCTTTATCCGCCACCTCAGCTTGTGAAATCGCAGCATCAATTTTACCCACAGCAATTAACACTCGAGCTAAACGGGTGCGTGCGATATGTTTGAAATTTTCGTCCTGGCTATTATCCAAAACCCATGACAAATGTTTTTCGGCGGCGGCTAAATCGTTTTTTTCCACATCCGCTTTGGCCATCACTAGAGCAGCAAGTACAGCATATTGAGTTTGCGCATATTGCTCGATTAATCGTGAACCTTTTTGTAAAGCTTCTTCACCTTGCCCTGCTTCTACCGCATTCATCATGGCTGCATATTCATTGGATGCATTTAACATTTTTGTTTCACGATAATCCTGCCAGGTGCGACCACCAACCGTTGCCGCGACTACAACAATGAGCGCAATAATGACAAATTTGCCATTTTTCTCCCACCATCTTTTTAAGTCCTCAATTTGTTCTTCTTCCGTTTTTGACACAGTCATCGTCCTCTTGTTTAAAATAGAATCAATTGGTTTGCAATAGTTGATCACAAACATTAAAAACATCCGCCAACGCTACGATTTGTTGCTCTTGTTGCTCTCTTAGCGGTTTTACAATAATTTTTTCCTGACTCAGCTCGTCATCACCCATTAATATGGCCCAGCGCGCGCCACTTTTATCTGCGCGTTTCATTTGAGCTTTAAAATTGCCGCCACCTGCATTCATCAACAGTTTGGCTCGTGGCAAACGATCACGAATTTGCTCGACTATGTCGGTCATTTTAGTTTGCGCGGCATCGCCTAGCGCGCAAGCAAAAAAGTCGGGGCTATTGCTCGGGATATGAAGATTTTTTTCTTGTAGCAATGCGACTAAACGATCCACACCCATTGCAAAACCCATGGCTGGCGTCGCTCGTCCGCCCAAATACTCGACCAAACTATCAAAACGACCACCGGCAGTGACCGTGCCTTGGGCACCTAAGTCTTCAGTAATCCATTCAAACACCGTGCGAGAGTAATAATCTAGTCCCCGTACTAAACGTGGATTGAGTTGATATTCAACTCCCAATTGCTCTAAACCAGATTTCACTTGCGCAAAATGTTCGGCCGATGCTTCATCCAAATAGTCAACAAGCTGTGGTGCATTATTATTCAAACCCTGCATGGCTGGATTCTTACTATCCAATATACGCAATGGATTGCTTTGTAGTCGGCGCTGACTATCTTCGTCAAGTTGTTCTTTATGTTGATGAAAATATGCGAGCAAATCCGCTTTATGTTTTTCCCTAGATGCTAAATCACCGAGACTATTAATTTCTAAACGCACAAATGGTAACAAACCGAGTTTATGCAACATTCGTCGAACCATCACAATCAATTCGATATCAATATCAGCACTGGCAATACCAAAGGTTTCGACGCCATATTGATAAAACTGACGGTAACGCCCTTTTTGCGGCCGCTCATGACGAAACATAGGGCCTTGATACCATAAGCGTCGCTGCTGGTTATGCAACAAACCATGTTCAATACCCGCACGAACGCAACAAGCGGTGCCTTCTGGGCGCAGACTTAAGCTGTCACCATTACGATCATCAAAGGTATACATTTCTTTTTCGACGATATCGGTTACTTCACCAATCGATCGTTTGAATAATTCGGTTTTTTCCAATATCGGCAAGCGAATTTCTTCATAGCCATAAGCACCGAGTGTTTCACTAACGACTTTGTCGACGAATTGCCAAGCGGCCATGTCCGCAGGCAATAAATCACGCATTCCGCGTATTGCTTGAATTCCTTTAGCCACTTACTGATCCGTGTTTTGTTCTGATTTAATTTCTGGCAATTGCAAAATAATCTCGCCCCCAGCAGTTTCGGCTGGCATCTCGATGTCATTGCGTGATTCATTCGGCATGGACTGCCACCAGAAAAACAATAACAACATAATCAGAGCAACGGCTGAAAAGCTTGCCCAACGCATAGACTGATGACGATCATTTAATCGCTGCCGCAAGGAGACTCGGGCCAGTGACGGCATTTCCTCCACGCCCACACGCTCGTAACAAGCCACCACCTCATCAGCTGGCATGCCTAATAAATCTGCATAACGCCGAATGTAATTGCGTACAAAAATGGGCGCCGGTAAATTCTCAAAATCATTACCTTCTAACAGTTTGACTTGCGGGTTAGGCACACTCAATTGAGCCGCTACCTCATAAATGCTCAGACCTAAGGTTTCGCGGGCACGCCGCAAATAATCGCCCGGGCCTTCGTCAACTGCGCGTAACATATCTTCAACGATCTCGCGCAGCGCTGGTGCCAATTCATGCTGATCCACAGTATTTCGTGAAATCGTGCTTTCCATTTTACTTACTCCAAATGCGTCTTCGCTTTTATCTACCCCACCAAAGGTCTTGGCTTACATACCCAGAACCGCTTGCCGCTGTTTTAATAATTGATGTGTCTCATCCGCATCTGGAAATCCAGACTCCAGTTTTTGCGCAAAAGACAATGCTTTGTCATTATTTTTTAGTGCCTGGTTCACTTGATAGGCCACCCATAAGCTTTGGGCATTCTCATGTGCGGCTTTATGATATCGATTAATGTAATTATTCGCTGATAAATATTGTTCAGTTTTTAGTTGAATTTGCGCCATTGTTAATAAAGCCAGAGGCAAATCCGAATTTCGTTTCAATGCTTGCTGAAAATAGTCTTTGGCCTTTACCAATTCACCTTGTCTAAATGCACAAGCGCCTGCATTTTCAAATGCATGCTCTGGTGTCGTATAAATACGATTCTCCGCAGCTTTCATAAACTCAACAAACGCATCGCTTTTTTTATCTTCCTGACTGCATAGAAACACACCATAATTATTATGCACTTCGCCAAAATCGGGCGAATCAACTCGCACTAAACCTAAGGCAATATCAAAATGTTTTTTTGCCAAATCCATCTTATCCATACGCGCATAAACTAATGCAATCATATTATTTGCAGCAATATATTCAGGCGCCGCATGTAAAGCTTTTTGTAATCTCACCAGCGCATCCTGAGTTCGATTCTGTTTCATATATTCAATCGCCAAACGCGTATTAATATCCGCTATTTCTTGCGGCGACGCATGGTTTTTATTTTGTGAGCTAACACAGGCCACTGCAAAAACAAGCATTAATAACAAAGCAATAAGGCGCATCAAACCGCTCCACTAACGCGTTGCAATAAGCGTTCACTACGACGGGTACGATCCTGTACCCGGCCTGCCAATTGACCACAAGCAGCATCAATATCATCACCACGTGTTTTACGCACCATGGTGGTTAAACCACTATTCACCAGAATATTTTGAAATTGCAAAATCGTTGACGCCGATGAACACAAATAGGGGCTATTAGGAAAAGGATTAAACGGAATTAAATTTATTTTTGAAGGAATCCCTTTGAGCAATTTCACCAAGGCTTTGGCCTCTGCAATCGAATCATTCACGCCATCGAGCATGACATACTCAAAAGTAATACGTCCACGTGCTGTGTCTTTCACATATGACTTACACGCATCTAATAATTCTTTAATTGGATATTTTTTATTTATCGGCACCAATTCATCACGCAAATCATCGCGCACTGCGTGTAAAGACACTGCAAGCGCCACATCGGCTTGTTGTTTCAATTCAGCAATCGCTGGCACCACACCAGCCGTACTCACTGTCACGCGACGACGCGACAAACCAAAACCATTATCCGCAAGCATCATTTGTAATGCCGGGGCAACATTGGATAAATTCAATAAGGGTTCACCCATACCCATCATTACCACATTACTCACAATGCGCTGGCTCTGTTCTAATTCGAACTGCCCTAAGGTTTTTGCTGCCCACCACACCTGCCCAAGAATTTCGGCCGTGTTAAGATTACGATTAAATCCCTGGCGAGCAGTGGAACAAAAGGAACAATTCAAAACACAACCCACTTGCGAAGACACGCATAACGTACCGCGAGTACTCTCGGGAATAAAAACCGTTTCAATGGCATTACCATCATGCAAACGAAGTAGCATTTTAATTGTGCCATCGCTGGAACGTTGCTCGGTGATCATTTGTGGCACACGAACTTCAGCGGTTTCACTTAAACGTTGACGCAGGGCCTTGGACAAATTTGTCATTTGCGCAAAATCATCCACTCCGAGTTGATAAATCCACTTCATCACTTGAGTGGCACGAAACGGCTTCTCACCAATGGAGACAAAAAAGTCAGCCAATTGAGCCGGTCCGAAATTAAATAAATTGATTTTGCCCTGCGTCTGCATATTGATTCTCTTATCGGGTGCGTGGACAAATTTCGTTTTCGTCGAAGAAAAATCCGATTTCCACTTTGGCCGTATCTGGACCATCTGATCCATGCACCGCATTTTCATCAATACTAGAGGCAAAATCCGCACGAATAGTTCCGGCAGCAGCTTCAGCAGGATTAGTGGCACCCATGACTTCACGGTTTTTGGCAATGGCATTTTCGCCTTCCAATACTTGAACCACAACAGGGCCGGAAATCATGAAACTAACTAAATCTTCGTAAAATGGGCGCTCTTTATGAACTTCATAAAAACCACCCGCTTGTTCGCGTGTGAGGTGCATCATGCGTGAGGCGACAATGCGTAGACCAGCTTTTTCAAAGCGAGCATAAATCTCACCGATGACATTTTTGGCCACGGCATCGGGCTTAATAATTGACAATGTGCGTTCTACCGCCATTCCTCATTCTCCATAGTTGTTGTGCGTTAAAGAAAACGGCCAATTTTACAGCATGATAGGCTAAACAGGAATCCTAAATCGTGTGTTTGCCCAGGGGATAACCATTAAATACAGTAATAATTCAAAAAAAAACCCGCCCCTGGCCTAGGTGATTGATCTTAAAGCAAAAAATAATCCGACATTGAATGCCATTATAACGAAAACGGATTAGCCAAAGATTAAAGTCGCTAGCCGTCCAACCGCTATAGTTTTATTCACTAGAAACAAAGGCTTAAACAAAGCAAGGATGCTTTACCCAAGCTCATATCAGTTCAAAACCGATTTTTTTGTTCTGCTGCGACCCAGCAGTGCGCTGCTGTGCCTGCTGGTTATTTACCTTATTCCCCTCATAAATCCAATCAACGCCAGCCCTTTGTATAGCCGCCAATACCAAATGAGCTGTCTAGCTTGCCATTCTGCTCCTCCTGTTTTAAACGAACTCGGACAACGCTTTCGGGAAAATAATCGACTAGATAACTGGCGAGAAGCAGCCACCGTGGATACCGGTGATGAACGCGCTGCGGTTTTAAAACAATTTCCCTTGAGTCTTCGTACCCAGGGATACGCCACCGCACGACGCAGTTTTGAGCTACTTGATTACAGTTCTGATACTCGTGGGGCGCATTCTAGCCTCGATTTTCAAACGCCTTATTTACTCAAGCTAATATCAAGCGCGCCTTTATCTGAACGTGCCGGATATTTTTTCAGTATGGATTTAAACCAATCGATGGATATCAGCCAATGGCGCTTGCAGGATGCTTGGGTGCGTTTTGGCCACGACCGTATATTACGGGTCACACTTGGCCAACTTAATTTATCCGATATGATGCATGATCGTGATACTCGGCTTACAGTACAAGACTTTTGGCTTTATCCTATGGCCAAACTGGATCGCTCGCGAGGCATCAAACTTGACCTCGCCGTAGAGTTCAGCACACTCAGTATCGGATTGATTAATGGTAATGGCGCGGGTCAAATTTATCAAAACAACGCTGTAGGCCTGGGGCGAAACCACGCTCTATTTGATAACGATAGCATGAAGTCTGTATTCACTCATTTTCGCCTAAGCCAAGATCAAAACAAAATGGGCATATTTGCACTTTATGGTGAGCAAGCCCGCGCCAGTGGCAACTTTGCAGAATTAAACAGCACACAACATTCGGCCATGTATATGGCAGGCTTGGATTTTTCAGGAAACAGTATGCATCGGGCATATTGGTATGGCCAAGTGCTGGTCAGTCAATGGGATAATTTTATCAACGCGAACCATGCCTACCGCTGGGTGGGTGGTTTTTTTGGCGTGGACTATATCAGTCGTGACGCTTTTGTTTTATCACTGTTATATAGTGTCAATAAAGCCGGCAGCTTCACCAATAGCAACACCATTTATCGTGGTCTCAATTTACACAGCCTCACCACCACTGCTTCTTATTTTTTAATGCACAATTTACGACTTATTGTCGAATTGAATATGGACTTTCTGCCCCTGGATGAGCTTGAAAACAGTTACGTGGGCCATCAGGCCAAAGAGGATTATTTCCTGTTTGGCGTCGACTTGAGCTATTAAACCGATGCAGTCGTTCGCGAAACTACACATTCGAAAAAATATCTTTGCACTAAGTCTGCAAATAAGCCACATACTTTTACTTTTTTCATTGATGCATATTTCTCAATCTGCTGAACTAATCGGCCCACCTTTGCCTGCTCACTTAGAGCCGAATGTTATTGCACGCTTCAATGATTTTCACGAAGCCAAACGCCTACAAAAAAGTTTACGCGCACTTGATCAAGATGTGGAAGTGCGTAAGCGTTTACAACAAACCACTTTAAAAACCCTTACGGTTGGGGATTTCAGCAATCGGGAATTAGCAGAACAAAACGTGGCTCAATTAAAAAAACAAGGCATCAAAGACGCATGGGCCGTGCGATTAGCCTCCGGACGTTATGGTGTTCATGCCGGTGCTATGGAAGATGAAATCTTTTTCTGGAGTCGTTACGAATTATTGCGCCGCCTGGGTTACAAAGAAATCGATACCGCGCTTACACCACATACCACCCCCTACTATGTCGTCCTACAACACCCCCCAAGAGTCGACCCGGTGGCCATACGTGAACAACAGAAATTAATTCCCCATGGTGGTGAAGTCATTGGACGGCTGATTAGTTGGCGTGGCAACTCAAATATAAGTAGCACCAATCAAATTCATGTAGCTGCATTTAAACGCTTCAATGAGTTTTTTACACCCGGCTGGACAGCAGCAATTGGTGCGCGCCTGGATACATTTCAGCATACAGGTGACTACACCGGCCAGACCACTGAGTATGATTATCTTCCTAGCTATCTTGCCTATGAAGAACAAGGACACCGCCTCGTCGCCGGTACTCAATATATTGGCTGGAGCCACGGTCCTTGGGATGCATTAGGTGATCGACTTAGTGTAAAAGACATGCGATTTTATTTGCTGGATAAAAAAACCGAACAACGACGACTCGCAACACCGGCTTTGCGCTGGGAGTATAAACAAAATGATTACATAATCGATGCGAGCTTTGTCCCTGTGTTGCGACCAGCAACCTTGCCGAGCCTGGGTCAAGTTTGGCACCCACTAGACCAGCAGCAAGGTTTAATCCGTGGACTTAAAACACCAAATACCTTAGGTGCGGTGGTTAAAGAATCAAAAATTCAAAGTATTGCACAAACCTACGGTGGGTTTGGTTTCCAGGCACGGCGTAAATATGAAAAGCTTTATCAAGCATTCACACTGCAATACTCACGTCAATCGGAGCCATATTTTCGACTCAGCGATGCCGTACGTCAAAACATTGCTGCCGGGCAAAGTGTAACAACGGCATTGACTAACGCCAATGGATTTGGCTTGCAGGCCGAACACCCCGCAAGTTTAGTTGCCAGTATTGAAGAAGGCAGTGAAGATTGGCAGTTCGAATTTGCGTTTGTGCGCGATGTTCCGATTACAGATACAAATTTTAAAATGTACACCACCCTAGGCATCGAAGGTCAGGGGCGTTATCGTTATCGCGCCACCGGTTACCGCACCGTGTATTTTTTCGGGTTTTATGCACGACAATTAGGCACCGAAAAAGCCATTCTTGACCGGCGCACGATTCTTCGTGCTCGCGGCGAAGTCGAGCATATTAGCCGTAGCCGTCACTGGCGATTTCATGGTTTGACCAGTATAGGACTGGACACAGCCGAGGCCTATGCTCTACTGCGCTTTGAATATATCGGCAATCAACTACTTGACATCGGTATTAGCGCTCATCTATTCACCGGCGTGTTGACAAGCGAATACGGTTTCCATCGGCGCGATTCAGCGCTTAGTATCGATTGGCAGGCGAATTTTTAATTCACTTGCATCCAAAATTAATAATCGCTTAAAGTGTGAATTCGGTCTATGCAAGGATTTGGAAACGGTTTAAAAATTAACCCTGGATTAAGTCTTTAACTCTCTGTAATTTCTCAAGAAAGAGCCCCTGGCTTAAACCGGGATTAAGGCAAAAAACCTTGCAAAATCAAGCAATTTCATCTACCATAATGAAACTTTTTTGGGGAATAGTGTGGCGGCAATAATGGTTTATTTATTCAAAAACTGGATTAAATTTGCACTGGGTTTAAGCCTGATTTCGGCGCTTTCAGCCTGCGGCGTCGGGGATGTGAATCCCAATACCCAAGTCGAAGACAAAGGCGATACTATCCAGCCTTATTTTGTTACTGCGACATTGTTCTATAAAGTCAATAACAATGAGCGCTCCCTCAATTTGACTTTCAACGGTAACACCTTGTTACCGGCCACCCAATTTGAACGCATCAAAATTGCTTTTAACGAAAAAATTAAAATTGCCGATTTAATGCAAACGGTCAGCATCAACTCAAAAAGCAAAACTGAGCTGCCTGAATTGGAATGGAGTTTTGATGCCAGCGACAATAGCATCACGATTCAAGGCCGATCACTCCATGGTGAAGAAAATATTTTTTTGGGACATGCGCCAATCGATGTTCCTCATGACACCAGTCTCAGCCTAAGCATCGGCAAAGGCATTACCGATTTAGCAGGCAATACTATTCAAAATATTTTTGTCACCGATATTTCCGCACCCAAAACAGTGCAAATGACGGCGCATATTCATGGTTTGCGTGCAAATAGTATCGCAATTGACACGCGAGTGGTTTTCGACAATCGAGAAACACAAATTGTTAATGGACAGGCAGATTCTGACTTGATTAGCGTCAATGTGGGCCGAGTCCCCAAAAATTACGAATTTTCGATCAAGGTCAGCGATAAAAACAGTCAACACCGCTGCAGTTTACAACAAGGTCAATTGCTAACCGTGTCTGATCCGCATGTCATGATTATTCATAAAATTAAGCCTATAGTAGATACTGAGTTTCATATTTATTGCACACAGGTTTTGCCACAAGTGGAAACCGCTGCCGAATGGAATGACTACTATTTTCCTGAATTAAATGTCCCTCTGTCCTGTATTGCAAATAATTACAACCAATGCCTACACGGTGGCGAAAAACGCCGAGTAAGTTTCAGCGATAGTACTCGAACTTGCGATGACTTGCAGATTCAAGACGAACTTAATGCCTTTGACTGGAACTGCAGCAAAACCGGCGATGAAATCCTGGTGACGTCAGATCAGTTAAAAGCCGAGAGCAAATTGTCGGACCTCATTGATTTTGAAAATGCATCTTGGAAATATAATCGTTTATTCGTCAACGACATTAACGATAATAGCGAAGTGTTTCGCAGCGATGCCGCACCCTGGTGGAAAAACAGCATTCAGGACTATTTCAGTGCTCCTGGAAAATCCCTAAAAGACAGTAAGAAAATTTATACGCTATATAATAACGGTGAAACCGAAGCAAATTACGCGGACAGCATTACTATTGGCCAGAACAATATTGCGCTTGTTGCCGACCCACATTTAAAATTGAACAAGACCCGTGTCATAATTGATGACGGCGACTTTAGCCATATTCAAGCTTTCGTTTGGTTAGAAGGTAATTTTGAATTGCACGACTGTGTAAGCACGACAGTTGATCAAAAATGTGAGGTCGCTGATCCCAATTTAAGTGCACAACCCGTACTCAGTGTTAATCATGTTTATTATGCCATTATTGACAATTCACGTTTCGCTGGAGCGGCAGGCACGGGGGTTGACTTGTTGGATATGATATTCAGCCAGTTTCGTAATAGTCGCATCGAAAATAATGGTGGCAATGGCCTGAATATTTATAGCAATAATCTTGGCAATCAAGGTAGCAACTACCAGGCAATAAATATTAGCAATAATAACGGCTACGCCATCGTTATAGATGCTAATAACAACTACTTAGACAATATTAACTTGCTGAACAACAGTGCCAACGAAATTATTAATAATGGCACGACTAACACTATCGGTACTATCAGTCCTTAAAAAGGCAAACCCAATGGATGAATGAAAGGCGTTTAATCAAAACGCCTTTTTTTGCCTGCCACTAATTTGAGTATCCCGTCAACAATCCCATTGACACAATGACCAACTCTGATTTAATAGAGTTGACATCCGCGATAGAACGCTTCAGAAAATGATCGATACCAAGGCACTTTCTAATTGTCATCACTTGCAGCAAGCACAAATCCTGGCAATTTTAGAAACCAGTCCGTCCGGTTTAAGCATAGAAAAAGCCGCTGAACGCTTACAACAATTTGGCACCAATGAACTTCCCCAAGCCAAGCGTAAAAGCATTGGCTTTATTGTTTTCAGTCAGTTTAAAAGCCCACTGATTTATATTCTTTTAGCCGCTGCATTGTTATCACTCGTTGTTCAAGAATGGATAGACGCCGGATTTATCATTTTTGTCTTGTGTTTGAATGCCAGCATAGGCGCTATCCAGGAATATCACGCCGAAAAAAGTGCGGCTGCTTTACAAAAAATGGTGGCGCATCAGGTTCGTGTTAAACGAAATAATGAAATTAGTGAAATCCCTGCGACTCAACTAGTACCGGGCGATATCGTCATACTTGAATCGGGTGACAAAGTGCCCGCGGATTTACGTTTGCTACAAGCCGACAAACTTGAAGTTGACCAATCGTTGTTAACCGGCGAATCTTTTTCGCAGTTAAAACAAGCGGAAAAGATTATTAGCGTCGACACCGATTTGGCAGGCCGAAAGAATATGCTATTCGCAGGCACCTTGCTCATTCGTGGACGCGCCATTGCAGTTGTGATCACGACAGGTTTACATACCGCTTTAGGAGAAATCGCTAAAGCGGTTACCTTAGGTAAAAAAGAAGTGCCTCCACTAATTCAACGCATGGAGCGCTTTACAAAAAGAATTGCCATCGGTTTTCTTGCGATTAGCGTGATTATTGTTTTAGTGGCCACTTGGCATGGCCAGGAACTATTTGGCGTAATTCTGGTTGCGATTGCACTTGCGGTCGCTGCAATCCCTGAAGGCTTGCCGGTAGCGATAACCATTGCGCTCGCAGTTGGCATGCGTCACATGGCAACAAACAATGTTATTGTCAGACGCCTTGTCGCTGCCGAAACCCTTGGTTCCTGCACTTACATCGCTTCAGATAAAACCGGCACCTTGACCGTCAATGAGCTCACGGTTAAAAAAATATGGTTGCCACCGAATCAACTTTTGGAGGTACACGGACAAGGCATTAATACCCAGGGTGAAATTCACATTCCTGCACAAGCACCTATAGAAACCGGTGACTTATTAATTAATTTGGCACGCACATCGATATTCTGCAATGAAGGCAGTTTTTATTTTGACAAGCATCAAATTCATCATAGTGGTGATGCAGTTGATGTAGCTTTACTCGTCATGGCACAGAAAATCGGACTAGTTGCAAAAGAAGTTAATCAGGATTTTGCGTTAATTGACCAAATTGCGTTTGAACCAGAGCGCCAATTCGCAGCGACGCTACATCAATTAAAACATAAACAACAAATTTCCGTTAAGGGTGCACCTGAAAAAATTCTGGCTATGTGTAGCAATATGACTAGCGGCCACCATACCCAAGCAATTAATCCGCTTCAAATCGAGAATGCTGCGATTAAAATGGCAGAACAAGGCTATAGGGTTTTAGCTATCGCTTACCACACCGGCGAATTCAAACAATTAAACGAGAACGACCTAAATAATTTCACATTTTTAGGTTTGGTTGGCATGATTGATCCGCCGCGCCAAAATGCGCGACAAGCCATACAGCAGTGCCAAGCAGCTGGAATTCGTGTTGCTATGTTAACGGGCGACCACCCAATCACAGCGGTCGCAATTGCCAGCGATCTTGGTATATGTGACAAAAATACACAGGTCGTTACTGGAAAACAATTACGTCAACTCACGGAAAGTAACTCACCGCAGCTCAAGGATGCAATCATTAAAGCTAGTGTTTTTGCACGCGTTGAACCCACGCAGAAATTGCAAATCGTTAATGTGCTCAGTGAAACGGGTGAATTTGTTGCCGTCACTGGCGATGGCGCAAATGATGCTCCTGCCCTACGAAAAGCTCACGTAGGTGTTGCCATGGGCGTTAAGGGCACCGATGTTGCGCGAGAATCTGCAGATTTAGTTCTAACCGATGATAACTTTGCATCCTTGGTGGAAGGTATCAAACAGGGTCGAATCGCCTATAGCAATGTACGCAAGGTAATTTTTTTATTGATCTCCACAGGTATTGCGGAAGTTTTTTTCTTTTTATTGGCAATCGCTACAAACTCGCCCATGCCTTTTACCACCGCTCAATTGTTGTGGCTAAACTTAGTCACCCAGGGTATTCAGGATGTTGGCCTTGCATTCGAACCAGGCGAAGGTGATGAAATGAAGAAACCACCGCGCTCACCGAAGGAAACTATTTTTAATCGCTTAATGATCGAACGCTGTGTTATTTCAGCACTAAGCGTTGGCATACTCGCTTTTGCCGTTTTTCAATTTCTTCTCAGCCAAGGCTATCAACTTGAATCTGCACGCAACCTAACATTATTACTTATGGTTTTGTTCGAAAACGTACAAGTATTCAATGCCCGCTCAGAACACCGTTCGGTATTTACCATTCCCATTTTCAGCAACCCAATTTTAATGTTTGGCACATTAGGTGCGCAGCTATTTCACATCGCAGCATTATATATTCCAGGCTTACAAATTATATTAGATACTCAACCTGTGAGTTTTGAACAATGGTTTTATTTATTTGGCTTAGCATTGGTATTGCTGGTAATAATGGAACTTCACAAATGGATTCAGCAGTTTAAGACAAGCAAATGAAAGGACCAAAACAACCATGCCAGTTTATAAGGACCAACACGTCATCGAATCATGGAAGCGTATTGCATCGGCATGGACGCAAATCATTCAATCTCAGCAAATCGAAAGTCGAGCGATTGCAACCAATCAGGCTATCATTGATGCGGTTTTAAGCAAACAACCCAAAACACTTTTAGATATTGGTTGCGGTGAAGGTTGGCTAAGCCGCGCATTAACCCAACAGGGCATCGACTGCCTGGGCATAGATGCGATTGCTGAACTGATCCAACACGCCTCACAACAAGAAGGCCGCTACCAAATCATCAGCTACGAAGCGCTAGACCAATTTAATTTTAACGAACAATTTGATGTATTGGTTTGTAATTTTTCATTACTGGGCAAACAATCGGTGGAGAATGTTTTTGCTAATGCAAAAAGGCTTTTATCTCCATCAGGATGGCTTATTGTGCAGACCATTCACCCAGCCACCATTCAAAGCATTGCAAACAATCAAGACTCGTGGCAAATAGAAACTTGGGATATTTTAGATAATAATTCGCCACAAGCGATTCCCTGGTATGCACGAAGCATGGACTCATGGGAAACGTTATTTAAACAAGCCGGGTTTAAGCAACTTGAGATAAGCAATATTAAACACCCAAACTCTCAAGCCTTGCTATCAGTTATTTTCAGCGGCAGTATTTATGACAAATTAGAAACTGACTAGTCTTTTTCTTCTATCCATGCCATTTGAATCGCTTCAAGAATTTTTTCACCAGACCGCTCCGGATCGTCATCGAACTCATCAAGCTCACAAACCCATGTATGCAAATCCGTAAAACGGATTGTGAGCGGATCGACGTCAGGGTGCGTCTCATCTAAAGCAATTGCAATATCTAAAGTATCGGTCCATTTCATGGCTGCAACTCCTTAATGATTTTCTGACACCATGTTAATCGTATATTTGGGAATCTCTACCACTAAATCCTCATCCGCAATAAATGTTTGACAACTTAAACGCGAATCTGGATCTAATCCCCAGGCTTTGTCCAGCATATCATCTTCATCTTCACTATTTTCATTCAAGGAGTCGCCGCCTTCACGAATATACACATGACACGTAGTGCATGCGCAGGATTTTTCGCAGGCATGTTCAATATGAATATGATTTTTTAACAACGCATCACAAATTGTTACGCCGGGTTCTGACTCAATAACAGCGCCTTCCGGACACAGTTCTTCGTGGGGTAAAACAATTATTTGGGCCATAATTTTCCTACAACTTATTCATTAAATTCATCTAGACGATGGCCGGACAAGGCTTTCTGAATATTACTATCCATGCGCCGTGCTACATAGTCCGCACAAACCGATTCTACATTTTCAATCGCTTGTTTAATTTCATCAGCATCATCGCCTTTGCGCAGATCTATTAACTGTGCGAGTGCTTGATCAATCGCTGCACGCTCGTCTTGATCCAATAATACATCACCGTCTTCAGCCAAGGCGGCAATTAATGCTTCAATCTCTCGATCGGCTTCGACTTGCTGTTCACGCAGCTTGCGCAACACAATATCTTCTTGTGCGTAATCAAATGAAGCACGCAACATGGTTTCGATTTCATTATCCGATAAACCGAACGATGGCTTAACCGTAATTTCCGACTCAACGCCACTAATTTGTTCCTGCGCATTCACATTTAACAAACCATCGGCATCTACCTGAAAGGTTACTCGAATTCGCGCAGCACCGGCAACCATAGGAGGTATCCCTCGCAATTCAAACTTAGCCAAGGAACGACAATCATCGACGAGTTCGCGCTCACCTTGCACCACATGTAAAGCCAATGCGGTTTGACCGTCTTTGAACGTAGTAAAATCTTGTGCACGTGCGACCGGCAATGTGGTGTTACGAGGGACAATTTTTTCAACCAAACCACCCATAGTTTCCAAGCCTAACGAAAGCGGAATAACATCAAGCAATAACATATCGTCATCACTTTTATTACCTGCTAATGTATTCGCTTGAATGCCAGCTCCAATGGCGACAACTTCATCTGCATCAATCGTAGTTAAGGCCTCGCGCTGAAAAAACTCTGAAACTTTTTCACGCACACGCAAAGCACGAGTGGAGCCTCCGACCATGATCACGTCACTGATTTGTTCTTTTTCAATGCCTGCATCACGCAATGCACGACGACAGGGCGCCAGCGATTTTGCAATTAAACCATCACAAAGCTCATTAAACTGCTCCCGACTGAGCGTGACCGTTGCCGCGTCAGCTTGGACTAATTTAATTTCACAACTGACTTGTTGCGCGTCGCTTAAACCTTCTTTTAAATGTCGAGCCTGATCGAGCAAATAACGATTATAACCTGCGTCGGCCGACTCAATCGCTAGTTCTTTGCGTATCCAGGTTGCAATTTGATAATCGAAATCGTCACCGCCCAGGGCCGTATCACCCGCCGTAGCGAGGACTTCAAATACGCCGTTATGCAAACGCAGAATTGAAATATCAAAGGTACCGCCACCAAGATCATAAACGGCAATAACGCCTTCGGCTTTTTCATCCAGCCCATAAGCAACAGCAGCAGCAGTGGGCTCATTTAATAAACGCAAAACATTAAGACCCGCGATACGCGCCGCATCTTTGGTGGCATGACGTTGTGCATCATCAAAATAAGCTGGCACCGTAATGACCACACCAACTAATTCACCGCCTAAACTATCTTCCGCACGTTTGCGCAGTACTTTTAAAATATCCGCCGACACTTCAACTGGACTCAAATCACCCGCATCGGTTTTGATACGCGGTACGGCTGAATCACTTTGTTCAAACTCATAAGGCAGGCCGTGTTCCGATTTTTTAATATCTTGCAAACCACGTCCCATGAACCGTTTCACTGAAACTATTGTGTTTCTTGGATCTTCGCTCGCCATTTGCTTAGCGGCTTCGCCGACAGCAATCACGCCATCTACACCATAACGCACCACGGACGGCAGCATGGCGGAGCCTTGCTCATCGACCAGGGTATCACACACCCCACTGCGCACACTGGCGACTAACGAATTGGTCGTACCTAAATCAATACCTGCCGCCAATTTATGCTGGTGCGGAGCGGTGGATTCACCCGGTTCTGAAATTTGTAATAAAGCCATACCCTCAATACCTTTTGGCTTTCACTTGAATTAATCAAGCTGAGCTTCGATTGCTTCTGCTTCGTGTAATAATTTGTTATAAAATTGAAGTCGACGCACGCTATCAGCCGCATCACTCCATTGCTGCGTTCCAATCTGTTGTTGAAACTGCACATATAACGCTTGTTCGTGTTGTGAAATACTGGATTGAAAATCAGCAACCGCCATCCATGGATCATTGGCTTGTTTAATCGCGCCCAGTTGATCATGCAAATCCATTTGAGTCATTAAAAAGTCTGGTGCCATGACCGTATTATTTTCATCATCGAGCGCATGACCATTAAGTTGCAATAAGTATTTGGCTCGACTCAATGGATTTTTTAGTGTTTGAAATGCATCATTAATCATAGATGCTTTTTGCATGGATAAGGCACGTTCGCGCTCACTGGCTGCCGCAAATCGATCGGGATGCATAACTTTTTGCAATTCTCGATAGCGCGCTGAGAGCTGGTTCAAATCTAATTCGAAGCTGGGCTCAATACCAAAGAACGAGAAATAATCAGCCTCTTTTTCCATCGTCGTTGTCCTAAGCTGTTAAACGGTAAAACTTTCACCGCAACCGCATTCGCCCGCGACATTGGGATTATTAAAAATGAAACCTTCGTTTAAACCTTCCTTGCCATAATCCAACTGCGTTCCGTCGAGATAGAGCAAACTTTTTTTGTCGATAATAATTTTAACACCAAGTTCTTCGAATACTTCATCCGTGTCGTCAACAGAATCGACAAATTCCAACACGTATGCCAAACCAGAGCAACCGCTAGGGCGAACACCTAAACGCACGCCTTCACCCTTACCACGCTTTTCTAAGAATGCGGTTACACGATCTGCTGCAGGTTGAGTGATAGTAACAGCCATAACTTCTACCCCCTAATGATGAGCCGCCCATTGAATCGAATTTAAATCAATACCGTCTTTATACATTTCCCAAAGTGGTGACAATTCACGCAACTTGTCCACTTTATCGCGTATTAAGCCAATGGTGTAATCAATGTCTTCTTCGGTGGTGAATCGACCCATGGTAAAACGAATCGAGCTATGCGCTAACTCATCACTACGGCCCAGGGCGCGTAATACATAAGATGGTTCCAAACTTGCCGAAGTGCATGCAGATCCTGATGACACGGCGATATCTTTTAAGGCCATGATTAAGGACTCGCCCTCAACAAAATTAAAACTAACATTAAGATTACCCGCAATCCGGCGATCCATATCACCGTTCACATAAATCTCTTCCATATCTTTAATGCCATTCCACAAACGCTCGCGCAAAGCATGAATGCGCGCATTATCGTCTGCCATTTCTTCTTTGGCGATGCGAAAAGCTTCACCCATACCAACGATTTGATGCGTTGCCAAAGTACCAGAACGCAAGCCGCGTTCATGACCGCCACCGTGGGTTTGTGCTTCCAAACGTACTCGGGGTTTGCGTCGCACAAATAAAGCGCCTACACCTTTAGGTCCATAAATTTTATGCGCAGAAAATGACATTAAGTCGACTTTATTATTTTGCATATCGATCGGCACTTTGCCCGCGCTTTGCGCGGCATCTACGTGAAAAACAATTTTACGTGAACGACATAGTTCACCAATAGCATCAATATCTTGAATCACGCCGATTTCGTTATTCACATGCATAATACTTACAAGCACGGTTTGCTCAGTCATCGCTGCTTCAAGTTTTTTCAAATCGACTAGTCCGTTAGTCTCGGGGTCTAAATAGGTTACTTCAAAGCCCTCACGCTCAAGTTGACGACAAGTATCTAAAACTGCTTTGTGTTCCGTTTTACAGGTAATGATGTGGTTGCCTTTTTTCTTATTAAAATGCGCCACACCCTTAATAGCCAAATTATTGGATTCAGTTGCGCCCGAGGTCCAGATAATTTCACGGGGATCTGCATTGATTAAAGCAGCGACTTGTTCACGAGCGGTTTGTATAGCCTTATCCGCTTCCCAACCAAATGCATGTGAACGAGAAGCCGGGTTACCAAAACCACCGTCTATGGTTAAATATTCACACATTTTGTCTGCCACCCGTGCGTCAACCGGTGTCGTTGCAGAGTAATCGAGATAAATCGGTAATTTCATATTATTCCATCCCAAGTCAAATTCATTTTGCGTTTAATAAAGCCCCCATACTGGCTTTAAACTGTAATTGTTGCCTCAAGCTGCTGATCAACTGATCAATATCGGCTCGACTATTCTCCGGCCCCAAACTGATGCGGATGGCCGATTGCGCTTGTAATTCTGTCATTCCCATGGCTTGTAACACATGGGAAGCGCGTTGTTTATGACTTGCACAAGCGGAGCCACTTCCAACCGCAATACCCGCCTGATCCAAGGCTAATAACAAGGTTTCACCTTCCATACCTGCTACTGTGAACATTAGAGTATTAGGCAATCTAGGAGTATTAGCGGCTACTAGTTCTATTCCTGACAATTTTACTAAGTTTTGTTCTAAGTAGTCGAGTAAAATTTTCAATTCTTGAGTTCGATTATCCAGATTTTGCTTGGTCAGCTCTGCAGCTTTGCCAAATCCGACGATCGCTGCGACATTTTCAGTGCCGCCACGCAAACCTTGCTCTTGCCCACCACCATCAATAATAGCATTTAATTTCAAAGACTTATTAACAATGAGCGCGCCACAACCTTTAGGGCCAGCGATCTTGTGCGCAGACAAACTCATTAAATCCACACCTAACTCAACAAAATCGACTGGTATTTTACCCAATGCCTGTACTGCATCCGTGTGAAACACACTGGATTCTGCCAACGTACGCAAGGCTTTTATATCCTGCAACACTCCGGTTTCGTTGTTTGCCAGCATGATGGACACTAAATTGGGGCTTAATTGGCGTAAACAAGCTTGATAAAGCGAAAAATCAACTAAGCCGCTTTTTTCAACAGGAATGTAACTAAGTTGACACGATGTTTTGTTTATTTGCTGAGCAGTGGCTAAAACCGACTCATGTTCTACCGCACTTACCGCTAATCGATGCACATCTAAACTGTGCAAACCACCTTTTAAAGCCAAATTATTAGCTTCAGTCCCTCCGCTTGTAAATATCACCTGGGAGGGATGAGCATTAACTAATGCCGCTACTTGCTCCCGCGCTGTCTCAATAGCTGAGCGGGAATAACGGCCTAAACGGTGTAAACTCGAAGGATTACCATATTCCGGGCCTAGGAAAGGCAGCATGGTTGATAAAACGGCTTCATGCAATGGGGTGGTGGCGTTATGGTCTAGGTAAATCACCCTCAACTCCAATTGCAAAAAACCCCAGAATCAATTCTGGGGCTGAATACTATTTAAACGCTAGCAACCGCAGATTCATTTGCAGCAGACTCAGAAGCCATCGCCGCTTCTTTTTGCTGAGCGTCTTCCTGAGCAACACGTTCTTTTTGCTTAATCGCAACGATTTGAATTTCACGATTAGCGACCAGCTGTCCAAGCGTAATACCATCTAGGAAGCTGTAAATACGCTGACTTAAATCCTGCCATAATTCATGGGTCAGGCAACGTCCATCGTCTTGGCAATTTCCTTGACCACCACAACGGGTTACATCAATGCTTTCGTCAACCGCAGCAATAACGTCAGAAACAGCGATTTCTCCGGCATCACGGCTCAAACGATAGCCACCACCTGGACCACGAGCACTATCTACCAAACCACGTTTACGTAGCTTAGAAAACAATTGTTCCAAATAAGATAAGGAAATACCTTGGCGTTTCGAAATGTCGGACAAAGTGATTGGTCCGTCGACGTAATTAATTGCTAAGTCTAGCATTGCTGTTACCGCATAACGGCCTTTTGTTGTTAGTCTCATAATACACTCACTTGTTTGTTTTTAACCCCTACCCAAATGCATAGGCTAATTTTACGTAACTGAGTAAAGCTGTCAACTTTATAACCGCTTAAACCCTGGGCAAAATTGGGAGATTTTCAGATTTATTCTAAAACCCATGCACTATCCTCAGATATTCCTAGGATGACAAAATACCACTTAATTATCAAGTCAATGATTGGAAAAGCTTGAATTATTTTTGTACAACAATACTAGCTTAGTTTTTCGTCTTTAGTATCACTTTCCGAACTACTAATTTCGCAGTTTTCCAAATCGGGTAGCTTGGAATCATCGATTTCCGCACCTAGTGCTTTAATCGCTTTACACATGGATTCCAAGCGCTGGTCCATGGCGTGTATGTGGTCAAGCATACCATTGACCGCACGGGCTACCGGGTCAGGCATATCTTGAGTAGTACCATAAGAATCAAAACCCATTTTCTTAGCGATGGCTTCGCGGCGCTTACTAACGTCAGTTTCCACTTTTTCCCGCATTACCGTGCGACCGGGAACACCAACTACCGTCGCCCCCTCAGGCACATTTTTCACAACAACCGCATTCGATCCTACTCTAGCGCCGGTTTGCAGAGTAATCGGTCCCAATACTTTTGCGCCAGCCCCCACAACCACATCATTTTCCAAAGTCGGATGACGTTTGCCTTTTTCCCAACTGGTGCCGCCCAAAGTCACACCATGATAAAGCGTGCAGTCATCACCAATTTCCGCTGTCTCCCCAATAACGACGCCCATACCATGATCAATAAAAAAACGTCGACCGATCTGCGCACCAGGATGTATCTCCACACCAGTCAAAAAACGGGCGATAGTGGAAACAAAACGCGCTGGCCATTTAAGATTGCGCCGCCACAATCCATGCGCCAAGCGATGGGCTTGTAACGCATGCAAACCAGGATAGGTGGTTAATACTTCAAACCAATTTCGCGCTGCAGGGTCACGCTCAAATACACAGGCAATGTCTTCGCGTAAGGTTTTAAACATGATTAGCCTTGATTGTTTTTATGTTTAGTTGATGTAGGTGCGTCGGGGTCGTTTTTCAATAGCCCCTGTTGTGCCATCCACTGATACTTACGACCTTGGGCCGCACTTAAAACACCATGTAAAATATCCAACTCGGTTTTATCCGGCCGTGCACGGAAAAATAATTTGCGCAAACGGCGTTGTAATTTTTCGTAATTCGGTGGTTTAAAAAACCCGATATCCAATAGACTCGTTTCCATATGCTGAAAAAAAACCTCCATGTCAGCATTA
>JAOUJM010000143.1 GCA_029883265.1 Gammaproteobacteria bacterium | reverse complement strand
ACCAATAGCAACCGTGGAAAAACTGTGAGTAATGGCATCGAATCCACTCATGCCTGCGGCCCAATACGAGGCTGCGCAAGCACCGGTCAAGCCTAAATAAATATACCAAAGCGCCTTGGCGGTTTCAGTTATACGCGGTGTGAGTTTATTGTCTTTCATCGGCCCGGGTGTTTCGGCGCGATAAAGTTGCATGCCTCCAATGCCTAACATGGGTAAGACCGCGACCGCCGCAACGACGATACCAATACCGCCTAGCCATTGTAATTGTTGGCGATAATACAAAATTGATTGCGGCAAATTGTCTAAGCCAGTAATGACAGTAGCACCAGTTGTCGTTAAGCCAGACAAGGATTCAAATACAGCGTCGGTAATTGATAGATGTGGCGATTCGGATAGGCTTAGTGGAATCGCGCCACCCAATCCAAGTACCAGCCAGAACATGACGACGACTATGAAGCCATCGCGTAAGCGTAATTCTTTGCGAAAATAGCGTACCGGAAACCAAAGTACCAGGCCGGAGACCAAGGTTAAACCCAGACCGAGAGCGAAAGGTGTGGTTGCCCCGTCGGCATAAGCCCAGGACACTAAGATCGGTGGTACCATGGTAATACTGGAAAGCATTAACAATAAACCGAGAAAGCGTTGTATGGCTGCACGTTGCATGGTGTTCTTGGCGAATCCTTTGGTTAGAAAAAGCTCACGCCCACTTGAAACAGACGCTCAACTTCGTCAAGGCGTTTCTTGTCGATGACAAATAAAATGACATGATCTTCTGCTTCAATGACTAAACTACTGGTCGCAATTAAAACTTCATCACCGCGTACCACGGCACCAATTGTGGTGCCTTCGGGCAGTTTGATTTCATCAAGGCGACGTCCAACCACTTTTGATGATTTTTGATCGCCATGGGCCACTGCTTCGATTGCTTCAGCGGCGCCGCGGCGTAAACTATGCACCATCGCCACATCGCCACGACGCACATGAGCGAGCAAGCTGCCAATGGTGACTTGTTGGGGTGAAATAGCGATGTCGATTAAATTACTTTGCACTAAGTCAACATACTCTGCACGATTAATTATTGACATGACTTTGGTTGCACCCAAACGTTTGGCCAGCATTGAGGAAAGAATGTTTGCTTCGTCGTCATTAGTCATGGCGCAAAACACATCCGTGTTTTCAATGTTTTCTTCTAGCAATAAACTGGAATCCGCAGCGTCACCTTGTAATACAATAGTGCGCTCTAGTTCAGCAGATAATTCACGTGAATGTTTATCATTATGGTCGATGATTTTAACTTGATATTGGTTTTCCAAGGCCATGGCCAGGCGTCGACCGATATTGCCACCGCCGGCGATAATGATACGTTTTACTGGTTTGTCTAAACGCCTTAGTTCGGCCATAACGGCGCGAATATTTTTACGCGCGGCGAGAAAAAACACTTCATCATCGACTTCGATGACGGTATCACCTTTCGGCATCATCGCTTTTCCGCGTCGATAAATGGCGGCGACACGGGTTTGAATGCCTGGCATATGATCTTTTAAGGCCTGAATTTGTTCACCTACTAAAGGGCCACCATGATAGGCTCGCACAGCGACGAGGCGTACTTTGCCGTTAGCAAAATCTAACACCTGCAAGGCGCCTGGATGCTCGATAAGACGTTGAATATAATCGGTGACGATTTGTTCAGGGCTGATTAAAACATCAATCGGTAAGGCTTCTTGTGCAAATAATTCAGGATGCGCTAAATAAGCTTTGGAGCGCACTCGTGCAATTTTTGTTGGTGTGTGAAATAAGGTGTAGGCCACCTGGCAGGCGATCATATTGGTTTCATCGCTGTTGGTGACGGCTAGTATCATATCGGCATCTTCCGCCCCGGCGCGATATAACACATCCGGATGCGACGCATGTCCTGTCACCACCCGCACATCAAGACGATCCTGCAAGGCGCGTACACGCTGGCCCTCAACATCGACAATGGTTATATCATTGGCTTCACTAGCCAGAGTGGCGGCAACAGAAGAACCTACCTGTCCTGCGCCCAGTATGATTATTTTCATCGTGGTTTCGTAGTTATCTCATGTTTTTCTAACTATACCCTAGCTTAATCCGGGCGAATATATCCAGGAATAAACATTTTGTTGCATTTTGCTACAAGTTTTTTTGCAAACAAGCATAAAAGAAGCCGTCTGCTTGTGCTTCTCCTGGAAGTATTTGCCAGCCAAAATCGTCAATATGTCCCCAATCACGATCAATCGCGACTATTGCAGCATTATTCGTTTGATTAATAAAGTGTTTAATTTGATTTTGATTTTCTATTTTTAACAGCGAACAGGTAGCGTAAAGCAGTTTCCCGCCGGGTTTCAATAAGGGCCACAAATGTTCTAATAACTGCTGTTGAGTGTGACTGACTTGCACAATATCTTGGGCGCGTCGATGCAATTTAATATCTGGATTGCGTCGAATAACACCCGTGGCCGAGCAAGGGGCGTCTAACAAAATTCTATCAAAATATTCATGCTCGAAAACCGTTTGAGCATTTGCGGCATCCAGGCATTGCAGGTCTGCGTATAATTGTAGACGTTGCAGATTTTCACTCACGCGTTGTAACCGTTGCTGATCCGAATCGATGGCAATTAAGCGGGCAAGTTGGGGTTGAACCTCCAAACAGTGAGTGGTTTTGCCGCCCGGTGCGGCGCAAGCATCTAATACGATATGCCCTGGATGTAAGTCGAGCAAATAAGCGGCTTGTTGTGCTGCTAAATCTTGCACCGAGAACCAGCCAGCGGCATAGCCCGGAATGTCCTGGATGGCTTTTGCCTCATGTAACAAAATCGCATCCACAGCTTGAGGCAAAGCTTCGGCATGAATGCCAGCGCTTGACAAGTTCTGTAAAAAATCGTCGCAACTAATTTGTTGTTGATTGACGCGCAGAATAAGTGGCGGCGTTTGATTATTTTGCTCTAATATCTTTTCCCAGTTTTGCGGCCAGTCATGCCGGATATAATCAATCAACCATGCAGGGTGTGAATATTTAAGCTCAGTGTTTGCATTCACCAATTGCATTAAGTCATCTTGTTGGCGTTGGAACTGGCGCAGTACGCCGTTAATCACCGGCTTGGCCCAGGATTTATTTTTGCTGACCAGCTTGACGGTTTCGTTAATCGCAGCATGTGCCGCAATTCGTGTATGAATGAGTTGAAACAGGCCAAGCACAACCATTAAATGTAAATCAGTATCTTTTGTTTTAAATGGTTTTTTCAACAATTTGTCCGTTAAAAACTCCAATTGAATTTTCCAGCGTAAACAGCCTGACACTAATAAACGAGCCAAATTGCGTTCTTGTGCATCGGGCAAACCTAGATTCAGCGATGTTAGGGCTTCATTTAATGATTGATGCTGTAGCACCACGGTTTGTAATACCCGAAGTGCTTGTGCGCGCGCAGTCTTCAATGAGCTATCCTAGGTGTGTGTGTTCGAGGGAATGAGCGTGAATAAATTGTGCCGCGCCTTGTGCTTTACCGCCAGGAAGCTGTAGGCTCAATAAGCGCAAAACACCATCGCCGGTGGCTACATCAACACCAAGTTTTGTGGCGCGAATAACATAGCCTGGTACATGTTCACTGGTTTCATCCAGGACTTGCGCTTGCCAAATACGTAAGACTTTGTCGCCAAACAATGTTTGTGCAACCGGCCAGGGGTTAAATGCGTTCACTTGTCGTGAAATGTGTTTTGCTGACGCTTGCCAATCTATATTGGCTTCGCTTTTCTGCAATTTCTTGGCATAAGTCGCCAATGGCTCGTCTTGTTTTTCTGCATGCTGCTGTAGTTCGTCAAGGTGATTTAAGCTATAAACAATTGCTTGTGCGCCTAAAGTCGCGAGTTGGTTATGCAAAGTAGCGGCATTACTATCGCAATTTATGTCACAACTTAATTTGTAAAGCATTTCACCCGTATCCAGACCAACATCCATTTGCATTATTGTGATTCCAGTTTGCGTGTCGCCGGCCAATATGGCGCGTTGAATCGGTGCTGCACCGCGCCATCTCGGCAGGAGTGATGCGTGTATATTCAGGCAGCCTAGCGGAGGGATGTCTAAAACAGCCTTGGGCAATAACAATCCATAGGCTGCAACCACTATTGCCTCCGGTTCGAGTGCACGCAATTCTGCTTGGGCGGTTTCGCTTTTTAAAGATTCGGGCTGAAATACGGGAATATTAGCCGCTAACGCAGTTTGCTTGACCGGACTAGCCGTGAGTTTACGCCCACGACCGGCCGGCCGATCGGGCTGAGTGTAAACCGCAATGATTTCATGTTCACTATTAATTAATGCGGTTAAGGCTTGGGCCGCAAATTCCGGCGTCCCTGCGAAAATTAGACGCATAATTACATTCGTTCCCGCAAGTATTTTTCGATTTTTTTCTTAATGCGGCCACGTTTGAGTTGTGATAAGTAGTCGACAAAGAGTTTGCCCAGCAAGTGATCCATTTCATGCTGAATACAAACCGACAGAATACCATCAGTTTCCAATTCAAATGCTTCACCATTACGGTCCAATGCGCGAACCTTGATCCACTCATAGCGATCGACTTTTTCGTAAATACTAGGTACTGACAAGCAACCCTCCTCCATTTTTATCTTGCCACGGTGTTCGATTATTTCCGGGTTGATAAAAATCATAGGTTGGTTGTGTTCTTCGCTAATGTCCATGACGAGAAGCCGCTGATGCACGTCGACTTGTGTTGCAGCCAAGCCAATACCAGGTGCTGCATACATGGTTTCAAGCATGTCATCAATTAAGTTACGCATTGCGTCGTCGACGGTTTGCACCGGTTTGGCAACCGTGCGTAAACGTTCATCGGGGTAGTTTAAAATCTTCAGAATTGCCATTGTTTAACCGCTATTTAAGCAGTGCGCATTATAACACTTGCAACCACAAGTAAAACGCCGATTGTATTAGGAAAATCGACTTATTTGCCATAAAAGGGCGATTTGAGCACGAAGAAATGCAATAGTTTCCTATCAAAGTAATTTTATTCGAACTCATACACCCTAAAAAAACTTGCGAAGCTTATCATGGAATATGAGATGCTAAGCAAAACATCGAACCGCTTAAACAGCAAAATTAAGGCCGGAAAGGGAAAACAACTCTATGTTAATTAAGCGAATTTTATTAATATTCTTAAGCTTGTTGTTGTTTACATCTGTTTTTGCTGAAGATGAAATCGTGCTCAAAGAACAGCATCCTACGGACTATGTCGTGGTTCGTGGTGACACCTTATGGGATATTGCTAGCCGCTTTTTACGTGATCCTTGGCGTTGGCCGGATATTTGGTACGTGAATCCACAAATCGAGAACCCACATTTAATCTATCCCGGCGATGAAGTGGTTTTAACCTTTAAAGACGGTAAGCCACGCTTGGAACTCAAACGAAAAGCTTCAAGCAACGGCTTACGCGTGGTTAAGTTATCACCGCGAGTTCGCACTGAGCCATTGACCACCGCAATTCCCACGATTCCCGTGGATGCGATTGAGCAATTTCTTAATCGCCCCAAAGTTGTTGCTAAACATGAATTGGATAAAGCACCTTATGTTGCCTCTTCTATGGAACAACATTTGATTAACGGCACGGGTGATAAAATTTATGTACGTGGAATTGAAAATAATGAAACCACCCGCTTTACTATTTTCCGTGCAGGTGTTGTTTATAAAGATACACCGGCAAATAAAAAACGAGTGCTAGGTTACGAAGCCATTCAAGTGGGTGAAGCTGTGATGGAGAAATTAGGTGATCCTAGCAGTTTGGTTATTACTCAAGCTGATCGTGAAGTGTTAACAGGAGATCGCGTCTTACCCAGCACCAGTCGCGAACTGGATTTTCATTTCGTGCCGCATGCACCCAAACTGGATATGAGTGGTAATATTATCCATGTCATCGATGGTGTGTCATATATTGGCCAATATCAAGTGGTGGTATTAAATCTCGGTGACGAGCATCAACTTGAAAAAGGCCATGTCCTAGCGATTTCTCAAAAGGGTGAAAAGATACGTGACACTGTAAAGAATGCCAAATCACGTTATTTACATCTTCCTGAAGAACAAGCCGGATACTTAATGGTTTTTCGCACTTTTGCTAAAGTCAGCTATGCTTTAGTCATGAGCGCTTATCGCGAAATCAAAATCCACGACCGCGTGCATAATCCCAACTAAACACGTCGTCGTTGCTAACAAAGGTCGTTGCTGTTCATGGATGAAACACGCGCACGATTATGTTTAATAGCTGCCCCTGGAATCGGCCCAGTCAGTTTTTATCGCATTTTGCAACGTTATCATGGTAGCGCCGCCGCCGCCGTGCTCGATAGTCAAAGCTTGTTAAATGCCGGCATTATTACTCAAAATGTTCATTTATTTTTGCGTGATCAAGCACTTAGCGTCATTGAGGATTCATTGAGTTGGTGTGAGCAAGCCGGGCGACATTTAATTTTTTTTGATGATGCAGAATATCCTGCCCAGCTCTTGGAAATTGCAGGAGCGCCACCGATTCTTTATGCTGTTGGAAGCACGCAACGTTTGAACCGAACCCAACTTGCGATCGTTGGTAGTCGCAATCCTAGTATTCAGGGCGAGGAAACCGCAAAACAATTTGGTCGCGCACTGAGTCGTCAAGGTGTCGTGATTACTTCCGGCTTAGCTCTGGGCATCGACGCTGCCGCCCATCGTGGTGCCTTGGACGGAAGCGCTAAAACAGTCGCGGTCTTAGGGTCAGGATTGGCGCGCATTTATCCTAAATCCCATACCGGACTAGCTAGAGAAATTATTGACCAAGGTGGCTGCCTGATCTCTGAGTTTGCGCCAAATACTCAACCAACCCGTGACAATTTTCCGCGACGAAATCGTTTAATCAGTGGCCTAAGTCTCGGTGTTCTTGTGGTCGAAGCGGCGCGTCAAAGTGGTTCCTTAATTACTGCACGATATGCAATTGAGCAAAACCGCGAGGTGTTTGCCATACCTGGTTCCATCCATAATCCCAAAATTCGCGGTTGTCACCAATTGATTCGTGAAGGCGCAAAATTGGTCGAAACGGTTGCTGATATTATGGATGAAATCCCCAGCTTGGCTGTACCTGCGCCAATAGCACCTTTACCACTTGAGGTTGATAATCTAAGCATTCCGCCCCATCTTGAGGAGGAACAAAAAAATATCTTACAGCTAATGGAATTTGAACCAATTGAAATAGATTGGCTCATAGAAAGAAGTGGATTGACCGCAGAGCGTGTTTCCTCCATCCTATTGGTACTTGAATTGCACGGCCTGGTTACGCCTCAAGCGGGCGGTCGTTATCTCCGGGTGTTGAAAGAGGACGAAAAAGCATGAAGCAAGATGTTTTTGAAGTATTGATGTATTTGCTTGAGAACTATTGGGAACACGATGAAATCATTAACCCGGACCAGGATGTGCTTATTACCGAACTCGAATCCGCTGGATTCGCTCGTAGTCATGTAGTTAAGGCCTTGAAATGGCTAGACGAATTGGCTGAATCTCGCAGTGTCGGAGAAATCCAGGGAATAAGCAATAACCCCACTATACGAATATTCACTGACTATGAGCAAAAACGTCTCGATGTTGAATGTCGTGATTTCTTACTGTTCTTAGAGAATCTTCGTGTGCTTGATCATGCCAGTCGCGAGCTGGTGATTGATAGGGTCATGGCCTTGGGTCCAGGCGAAGTAGACCTTGATCAACTCAAGTGGGTTGTGTTAATGGTATTGTTTAATCAACCAGGGCAGGAAGCTGTGCTTACCTGGATGGAAGACATTGTCTTCGATGAACAGGTGGTGAGCTTGCATTAATTCTATTTAAACAGTAAGTTACAAAAAGGATTCAACACACACCCGTCGCCATCGACGGGTGTGGTGTGTCGGGGATATGGCAAAAAAGAAAACGACTAAGAAAACCGAGAGCGCGAAAAAAACACCGGCTAAAAAGGCCAGTAAAAAAACCGCAGCGAAAAAAACGGCCAGTAAAAAAACGGCTACGGCAACGGCTGCGACAAAGAAAACTGACACAAAAAAAACGGTCGCTAAAAAATCACCAGCTACCAATACGGAAAAAACCAATGGCAATATTAAAAGTCTGGTCATTGTAGAATCACCGGCCAAAGCAAAAACAATAAAGAAATATTTAGGTAAAGGATTTGAGGTTTTGGCCTCTTACGGGCACGTGCGTGATCTTTTGCCTAAAGAAGGTGCAGTCGATACCGAGCATGACTTCGCCATGAAATATCAAATCATTGAGAAAAACCAGCGTCATGTGGATGCAATTGCAAAGGCATTAAAAAAAGCCGATGTGCTTTATCTCGCAACTGACCCGGATCGTGAAGGTGAGGCCATTTCGTGGCATTTATATGAATTGTTAAAAGATCGTAATATTCTCAAAGATAAAGCATCTCATCGGGTGGTATTTCACGAAATCACCAAACGTGCAATTCAGGAGGCGATTCAGCATCCACGCGATTTATCGATGGATTTAATCAATGCGCAGCAGGCGCGCCGTGCGTTGGACTATTTGGTGGGTTTTAATCTTTCTCCCCTGTTGTGGAAAAAAATCCGGCGTGGGCTTTCTGCAGGACGCGTGCAAAGTCCTGCCTTGCGTATGATTGTTGAGCGTGAGGAAGAAATCGAAAAATTTGAAGCCCAGGAATACTGGAGCATAGAAGCGGATTTGTTTGCAAAAGAACAAGATTTTACTGCAAAACTCAGTCATTTTGAGAATGAAAAACTGACTCAATTTAGTGTGACTGATGAAGCTCATGCTAAAAAAATTGAAACCAGCTTGAACAATGCTACTAAGGGCAAAGTTAAAGTTATTACCTTAGAGAAAAAACAACGCAAGCGGAATCCAGCCGCGCCATTTATCACATCAACTTTGCAACAGGAAGCGGCGCGCAAGCTGGGATTTAGTGCTCAGCGCACCATGCGTACCGCGCAGCAACTCTATGAAGGTGTGGATACCGGTGAAGGTGAAGTCGGTTTAATTACTTATATGCGTACAGATTCCGTGAATCTAGCGCAAGAAGCCGTGGATGAAATTCGTAATTTTATTGTTGAACGCTATGGCAAAGATGTATTGCCTGATGCCGTGCGCACGTTTAAAACGAAAGCGAAAAACGCACAAGAAGCACATGAAGCCATACGTCCTACCTCAGCCTATTTTGTTCCTGAGCAAATCAAATCTAAGTTAAGCGCCGATCAATTTAAGCTTTATGATTTGATTTGGAAACGCACTATCGCATGCCAAATGATACATGCGACGATTAACACCGTGAGTTTGGATCTTGATGCCGGTACTGGAATTTTTCGAGCCACCGGTTCAACGATTGCGGTACCTGGATTTATGTCGGTGTACCAAGAGGGAAAGGATGATCAGAAAAAAGATGATTCCGAAGGCAAAATTCTTCCGCCGCTAGAAGAAGGCGATATTATTGATTTGAAGCTTATTCGACCAGAACAACATTTTACCGAACCGCCACCGCGTTATTCGGAAGCGAGCCTGGTGAAGTCGCTGGAAGAACACGGTATAGGTCGTCCGTCGACTTATGCGTCAATTATTTCGACATTGCAGAATCGCGAATATGTGGAGTTGGATAAAAAACGTTTTTATCCAACCGATGTAGGTCGAGTAGTGAACAAGTTTTTAACTCAGCATTTTACCCAATATGTGGATTATGATTTTACTGCAAAACTAGAAGATGAGTTGGATGCGATTTCTCGTGGTGAAAAAGAATGGGTGCCCTTAATGCGCCAGTTCTGGGATCCATTTAAACATCAAGTTGATCATAAAGCGGAAACCGTGGATCGCAAAGATGTGACCCAGGAAGCCTTGGATGAGAAATGTCCTAAATGTGATCAGCCATTATCGATTCGCTTGGGACGCCGCGGTCGGTTTGTTGGCTGTACTGCCTATCCTGAGTGCGATTATACGAGGAATTTGGGTGATGATGCTGAAGCCTCGACGGAACCGGAAATAGTTGAGGGGCGTCAGTGTCCTGAGTGCCAATCGGATTTGATTATTCGTCATGGACGTTATGGTAAGTTTATTGGTTGTAGCAGTTATCCTAAATGTAAATATATTGAGCCAATTGAGAAACCAGCCGACACGCAAGTGAAGTGTCCAGAATGCAGTGAAGGTACAATTTTGCAACGTAAATCGCGTTATGGAAAGATTTTCTATTCCTGTTCGCGTTATCCTGATTGCACCTATGCGATTTGGAATGAGCCAGTGGACGAAGCCTGTCCAGAATGTGATTGGCCAATCTTGACAGTTAAAACCACAAAACGTCGCGGCACACAAAAAGTTTGTCCACAAAAAGAATGTAACTATGCTGTCGATCATGAGCAATCTGAGGCTGATGAAGGCAATCAGGAATAAACACATGCACATAAGCCAGTCATTGCTGCTAAATTTTTGTAACACTTAGTTGCTTAAATGGATTCTCAACGATAACAACCTAAACTTCATTTAGGTGGGTCAGTCTAATTGATAAATTCCAGCTTGGGTTAAAGGGAAAAACCTGAGCAGTTCTAAACCAGAAAAACAAAATACAATTAAACGAGCAGACACTGTGGGATGCAAAAGTCTGCTGTGGGTGAAAAATAGTGGACGGGAAACTTCGACTTTTTATCGTCTTATGCTTGTGGCTGATCGTTAATCCGCTACATGCGGCACAACATGATGCAATTAAATCCATTCAGCGTGTGGCTGAGGAGCTTGGTGATGCCAGTGCGCAATATGTATTAGGCAATATGTATGCGCATGGCCAGAGCGTTAAAAAAGATTTACAACAAGCCGCATTTTGGTATGAAAAAGCAGCTTTGCAAAATCACATCGGCGCGCAGACTAAACTGGGAATTTTACTCTTGCAGCGCGATGGCGATAAACCTAGTGTTTATCATCAAGCGTTTCGCTGGTTGAGTAAAGCAGCCGCAAAGCAACAAGATGAAGCGCAATATGGATTGGGTGAAATCTATCGGCGGGGTTTAGGTTTAAAAAATCCTAAACCCAGTCTGGCGCGACGTTGGTATCACAAAGCTGCACATCAAGGTAATGTGTTGGCACAATTTCAACTGGCCGGTTTGTTTGAGCGCGGCGAAGGCGCGGTTAAAAATATTAAAAAAGCGAAGCATTGGTATGACAAGGCAGCAGCGCAAGGTCACCAGTCTTCATTACGCTGGTTAGAACATTATGCTGAACAAAGCAAACAGGCTAGTTTGCATCCTCATATTCGACAAAATCTGGAATGGGCGCGTCAAGGTGATTCGTTGGCTCAATTGCGTCTAGGTTTGGCTTACCGGCAAGGTAAACAAGTGGACGTCGATTTGCAGAAAGCATTGTATTGGCTGAAGCGTGCGGCTAACAAAGGTCATGCTGAGGCTCAATTTCAAATTGCCCAGTTCTATTTGAATGGCGAGGTCGTGCGCGCCGATAATGAGGAAGCTTTGCGCTGGTTGAGTTTGGCGGCTGCGGGTGGTCACGATCAAGCCCAGCAATTGTTGCGAGAGAGTCAGGCGCAAGATGTGTTGCTGGTTGATGAACAAAAACGGGCAAATGAAGAGCCACAAACGCCGGACCAACAGTATCGTTTGGCTATGCGCTCCATGTCGGGAGCGAATAAAAATTTTGTTACTGCTGTTCATTGGTTGCGACAAGCGGCAAATGCCGGTCATGCGCCCGCGCAGTATCAACTGGCTAATCGTTATTTGTCAGCGGAGGGTGTAGAGAAGAGTGTGAAACGTGGTGTTTATTGGTTACAGCAGGCAGCGACACAAGGTGTGGCTGCAGCGAAAACGGCGTTAACCCAATTAGAACAAGCTGGCTATGAGGATTGGATAAAAGCAGAAGAAGGCGATGCGCAAGCCCAGTACCGGATTGCACAAATTCTTTTTTCGCATAAACAAAATGACGCGTATTCACAAGCGCTTCTTTGGATGGAACGATCAGCGCGACAGGCTTTTTTGCCGGCAATGTTAGGTCTTGCGGAAATTTATCAACATAACGAGATTCTGCCAGCAGACCCTGAAAAATCATTGTATTGGTATGAGCAAGCGGCGCAACGAGGTGTTGCTGACGCACAGTTTCAGTTGGGTGAAATGTATAGCCGAGGCATTGGAACGCGGCGTGATAGTGCA
>JAOUJM010000405.1 GCA_029883265.1 Gammaproteobacteria bacterium | reverse complement strand
ACCTACACCACACCAAATGATTCGGTACTGCTTTATGGCACACTAAATACCGACTTTAGTTTTGATACTGATAGGAATCAGTACAACAATGTATTTCAACGTTTGCGTCAGGCGCATAGTCTTCTTTCGCAAAACAATGGCTCACTACCTGATACCTCTGGTGATGCCACACTTGGCAGTGATTTGCATACGGCTTGGGAGGACGCCGGCATACATAATCAAACAGCCATTGAATTACGCAATGCGCCTGTAGCAACAAATCTTTTTGAATCCGTAGTGCAAAACGCCAGTGCGCTAACTGATTCTAACAAGGCGGCAAATCGAAAAGCATTTTCCAATAGTGTGAGTGCCTACCGTGAGTTTGTGCAGAATGCTAACAATCGTCTACCCTCGTCCATAGAGCCATTATTATCATATGTTGATCAATTGGAAACGTTGATTAGTGCGCCGGGCAAACGAAAAGATGATGACTCTGGGGATACTAAGGTATTAAATAAAAAGAAATTGGAAACATTAGAAAAAACCATTAACGACGCCAAAAAAGAGTTGAATCGAATTGTTATAGTGCTTCAACAATCTTTTAATAAGCTAATGGATGATGTCCAAGCATTACTTACACGCATTGAACGATTGCAAGAAAATCTCACTGATACTGGCATTTATACTCTCACTACAAGCTTAAAGCTGCATCATTCGATAGCAGTGAATTTGCAAAACTTAAAGAACCAAATCGTTAATTTGGATTTAGCCTCATCACAAACTTCAGAATCAGGCCTATTCACAAGTGTAGATACACTGGTTAGTAACATTTTTAAAACTGAGCAATCGCTGAATACAAGCATGACTGAGAGTTTGACTAGGCTTTCAGCCGCTAGCAGGACAACTGATCTGGAGGGAATTGCCGATCATCTTACCAGTTCTGCGTCGGAATTGGACAAGGTATTAGGGCATTTCAGCTCAATGACCAGCCTTAGAACATCAGCAGATCAACCGCATTCTGATTTAATCAATTCTCTAGTTGTGAATATCTATAATCAGAAGGAGATTCTTGCCGGTAGAAACGACATTTTTCCAAGTCAATTTCAAATCGAAAATCGAACCAATTTTTCGTTTAGTGAACCAAATTGGTATGTGTTTGAAGAACAAATGGGTTCGTTTCTTTGCCGACCACTTGCACCCGGTAAAAGCAGCAATTACGAAATCATTCGTCTGAATACAAGTAATACACCGACTTTCACTCAAAACTTATTTGCAGGTGGAATCGATGCACTTTTAAGTCGCGAGACACAAGCGCTAGATGAGTGGCCTAAGTTTGGCGCTAGCCATATCCGTTTTAACCGAACGTATTTTGGCGATAATATTCCGCAATCTGACCACTTGGACTTTAAAGGTGCTAATGCAGAATATTATTGGGAACTATTTTTCCATGCACCGTTTTTGATAGCGGCCACCTTAAATGAGAATCAGAAATTCGAAGAAGCCAAGCAATGGTATGAATATATATTTGATCCAACAGATGCGAATCAATTTTGGAAATTTCTACCCTTCAATGGTATGGATGATGCCAGTCAAGTGGCGCAAATTGAAAAATATTTGAATGATCCATTTGATCCACATGCCATTGCAGCATTGCGCCTCAGTGCTTACAAGAAAACTATTATCATGGCTTATGTTGATAATTTGTTGGATTGGGGGGATATGTTGTTTCAGCAATATACCCATGAAAGTATTAACGAAGCCCGTATGTTATATATTTTGGCCTATGATTTATTAGGTGAACGACCGCAAAATCTGGGGCAACGCTTGCTTTCTGATGATAGAACCTATGTTGAGCTTTTAGCTGAAAACAGTTCAGACAACAAAGCGATTGCCAATAATCGATTAAGAAACACGGCGCTTAGTAAATTAACCCAAGGTGATAGCGACTATGATTTTCTGGTGTATCCACCACAAACACCGAATGCTAGTGTGCTCGATCCCTATTTTTATGTTCCACCCAATACCCAACTCACGGAGTTGTGGACCCGCGTCGAAGATCGTTTATATAAGATTCGTCATTGTTTAAATCTCAAAGGTATTAGCCAACCATTGCCTTTATTCCAACCGCCGATTGATCCTATGGCCTTGGTGCAGGCAGTAAGTAGTGGTGCTGGACTCGATGCAGGCCTGGCGGGATTAAGTGCGGCTATTCCGCATTATCGATTTAGTTTTAGTGTACGAAAAGCGCAAGAGTTGGTTAGTAAATTGGGTCAGTTTGGCGGTGAATTGCTCAGCACCTTAGAGAAACGCGATGCTGAAGAATTAAGTCAAATGCAGAATCAACAAGAGCAGACCATTCTTTCGTTGACGCGCAACATTCGAAAAGCACAACTTGAGGAATCGAAGCATCACTTGGCGTCGCTTAAAGAAAGCAAAAATGCAGCAGAGCAGCAACTTGATCACTATAGTCAATTGTTGGCAAGTGGCCTATCTGCCGGTGAGATTGTGCAAATTGCGTTAATGACAGCAGGTTCTACGCTAATGACTGTAGCCGCGATTGGTAAACTAGCGGCCGCGATTCCTGAATCCACAGGTGAAGCTCACGTTGGTCCCTTCATTGCCGGCGTGACCACGGGTGGAAAAACTGTCGCAGATGTTTTGGGGACAGTATCGGAGAGTAGCGAGACCGGTGGCGATGCCTTGAGTACCATGGCGGAAATTGCAGGAATTCTCGCACAACATCATCGCTCAACCCAGGATTGGGAATTACAGAAAAAAATGGCCAGCAGTGAAATAGTTCAAATTGAGCAACAGATTGAAGGTGCAATGCAGCAAGTAGAAATTGCCAAACGTGAAATTGAGATTCTGGAAAAAGAAATCGAACACAAAGATTCAATAAAGCTGTTTATGCATAACAAATTTACTAACAGCCAACTATACCAATGGATCGCAGGCAATCTTTCAACATTGTATTATCAAACCTATCAAATGGCATATGACTTAGCGAAAAAAGCAGAAAAAGCATTTCAGTTTGAACGAGGTTTACCTGAAAGTGAAGTTAATTTCATTAATGGTATCTACTGGGATAGTCAGAAAAAAGGTTTGTTAGCCGGTGAGCGTCTTGGTTTG
>JAOUJM010000142.1 GCA_029883265.1 Gammaproteobacteria bacterium | reverse complement strand
GCAATTAAGCGTCCAGTATTTAGATGAATCTTTTTTTACAATTGAATTCTAATTACACCTGCTCGAATGACTTCTCCTTCAACTGTTTTTTTTGAAGAAATATTGGTAACGCGAATTAAGTCACCCTTGGAGCCATCCATAAGTGCTTGTCCGGTCATGCGAATTTCAAACTGTTTGCGACCAGCAATGATTGTCACTTTTTGTCCTCGTTTTATAATGGTAGGTAAACGCAAGTGACGTTTTCGTAGAATCGTTCCACTCCGGACTGGGGTTTTCACAATCATACCGATAATATCATCAACCTGTGAGTAATAGCTTCGGCCCTTGGCGTTTAAGTCCTGATTGCTAATATAGAGGTCTTGTGCCCGTATCACATGACCGCGACTCAGGACACCTTTGGTCATAACTACGGGGCCAAAACGCATGATTTCAACAGGAACAAAGATACTCCAGGGTTTTGGGTGAGCGCAACTTACACTCACTGTTGCATAGCGACCGAGGTTTTCGCCTGTTGGTAAAACAAAATTTAACGATTGCTTGCAAGCGGTCAGTTTTAGCCGCGAGTCCAAGTGTTTAATCTTAATTTTTGTGGTTTGGTCTGGGTTTTCTGACAAATTGTTTTTAATAAAAGCTATCACACCGGATTTAATCTCTTCAAGTTGCTGCATTTGCTGAGTTGCGCTTGTTTCTGTAGCAACTATTAGATTGATCATCACAATTACGTATAAAAATTTAGTATTAATCATTTTTCTCGTCAGTTGTTGGCTCATAAATTCCCTAATCGAATTGACGCAAAACTCATGCCTCGGAAAGACTTCCTTTGAAATAGAAAGCTTTAGATGCTTATTGCAATGCCGATATTAGCTCTGATTTCCCTTCTCATGAGAAACAACATGAATAGTGTTTTAAAAGGGGTTGATGCACGAACGCGCTTGGTCGGTCACAATCGACTTGAGTTGTTATTGTTCCGTTTGGATAACGATCAGCAATACGGAATCAACGTTTTTAAGGTTCGTGAAGTGGTTAGCTGCCCCAAATTGAATTCATTACCCAATCCACATCCCGCCGTGATTGGTGTGGTTTCTATGCGAGGGCAAACCATTGCAGTGATTGATCTGCAACAAGCTATCGGCTTTGGACCGGCTAAAGACCCGGAGAATTGTGCCGTGGTCATTGCCGAATATAATCGCCGTACACAAGGATTTTTAGTTGCCAAAATAGAACATATAGTGAATTTAAACTGGGAAGACATGCAAGGTCCGCCAAAAGCAAGTGGACGTAATCATTACATGACAGCGGTTACCCGAATCAATGAACAATTAGTTGAAGTAATTGATGTGGAAAAAGTTCTATTTGATGTCACTGGTGTTTGGTCGATGGGTGAAGGTGAAGAAGTACAGTTTGCTAGTGATGCCGATAAAGAGGTAGAAGGCGAGAAGCCGATTGAATTTGCAGATGTGCACGTGCTGATGGCTGACGATTCTGCGATTGCAAGAAAACAAGTGCAACGTACATTAGATAAACTTGGTTTAAAAAGCACTATGGCATGTGATGGTCGTGAAGCTTTGAAAATATTGACTCAGTGGGCAGACGAAGATGCTCAAGAGCTGAAAAATTTGGCGTTAGTAATTTCTGATGTGGAAATGCCAGAAATGGATGGCTATACATTGGTTTCGAAAATAAGAGCCGATGAACGTATAAAGCATTTAACTATATTGTTGCATACATCACTTAGTGGAGTGTTTGATTCTTCACTTTTAGAAGAAGTGCAAGCCGATGGTTTCTTGTCAAAGTTTAATAGCAATGAATTATCAAGTAAGGTTGAAGGTGTTGTACATGGGTTTTTAACCCTGCAAAAACAGAAACAGTAAGTCAGAGAGTTTGAGTTGAAACAATTGAAAATTACTAAAGAAGATTATGATTTGTTTCGCACCTTTTTAGAAGGTGTTTCTGGTATTGTATTGGGCGATAACAAGCACTATTTGGTATCCAGCCGTTTAAACCGTTTAATGAACGATAACAATATTGAAAGCTATAGTGACCTGATTGATATTTTGCGCGAAAATCGAATTCGTGGTTTTACCGATCAAGTGGTTGATGCAATGACGACCAATGAAACCATGTGGTTTCGCGATACTTATCCATATGAAGCACTTAAGAATACGGTATTTCCTCAACTCGACAATATCGATCATAAGTTAAGAATATGGTCTTCGGCGTGCTCATCAGGTCAGGAGCCTTATTCAATTAGCATGATTGTCGATGAGTATATAAAAAGCTCGCTTGGTGCATTCAAGCATGGGGTAGAAGTGGTTGCGACGGATATTTCATTAAGTGTTCTAGAGCAAGCAAAAAAAGGAATTTATGATGAGTCGGCCATGAACCGTGGCATTACTGAGGAACGCAAACGTCAGTATTTTAATCGAATTGGCGATCTATGGGAGATTAAACCGGAAATCAATAGCCGCATAACATTTAAGACGGCAAATTTACAGGAAAGCTATGCACATCTTGGGAAGTTTGACATTATTTTTTGCCGTAATGTGTTGATTTACTTTTCAAGTGAAATGAAAACAGAAATCCTGAATAAAATGGCGGCTTGTTTGAATGATAATGGCTTTCTGCTATTAGGGAGTTCCGAAGCGCCGAATCGTTATACCGATGCATTCGAAATGGTGCGAGTTCCTCAAGGCGTTATCTATCGGGTGCTTTAACATTCTAGGATAAGTGTTGCCACTTTGCCGCAAACCATAAAAAAAAAGCGAACTAACTACAACAACTCAATCTGTATTATCAACGATAAAACAACGACATAAAAACTAGCGTCAGTTCAAATAAGAAGCATCTCCTTAACTTGTTTTGTGTGGCATAACGCTTGCTCTTGCTAGTCTGTCATTCAGCGGAGACTTCAGCAATGCGATTTGATTTGGACAAAGCCATGGGAATTCACGAACAAGCACTTTATGTGCGTTCTCGTCGAAGTTCTCTTATTGCATCAAACCTAGCGAATGCGGATACCCCATTTTATAAAGCCCAGGATATCGATTTTAAAGATGTGTTAGGTAAAGTTGCTAATACCAGCGGTGCTGCAAAATTAGAAATGACCTCGCCCGGTCATTTACAACCCGGTGGTATGAGTGCGCATGATGCGGAACGACTTTACCGGCATCCGTTTCAAGCATCGATTGATGGTAATACGGTGGATGCGCAAATGGAAAAGTCTGAGTTTGCCCAAAATGCTGTGATGTATCAAACCAGCTTGAACTTTTTAACCGGCAAATTTAAATCACTCAAATCGGCACTTAAAGGAGAATCACAATAATGTCTTTGTTAGGCGTATTTGATGTTTCTGGTTCCGCATTAAGCGCGCAAAGTGTTCGTCTAAATATTACCGCGAGTAACCTGGCGAATGCGGAAACTGTCAGTAGTAGTATCGAAAACACGTATCGCGCACGCAATCCAATTTTTGCTACTCAATTGGATATGTTTCGTGATAATCCCTCCCGAGCAGGTGTGCAAATCAAAGCCATTGTTGAGAGTCAAGCGGAATTGCGTATGCGCTATGAACCAGAAAATCCGATGGCAAATGAACAAGGTTATATTTTTCTTCCCAATGTTAATACGATTGAAGAAATGGCGAACATGATTTCAGCCTCACGTTCTTATCAGAACAATGTGGAAGCAATGAATACTTCGAAGCAATTACTAATGGCAACCCTACGTTTGGGACAATAATAGAGAGGTCATGATATGTCACATGTTGATAACTCAAAATCGTTAATCGATGATCTCAGTATTGCCCAACGGCAGGCAGAACAATCGCGCAACCGTACAACCTTAGGTCAAGAAGATTTTCTAAACTTGATGATCACACAAATGAAGAACCAAGATCCGATGAAACCCATGGAGAATGGTGAATTCATCGGGCAAATGGCGCAATTTAGTAGTGTCTCGGGACTCAATGATATAAAAAATTCATTCTCAGAATTAAATAATGCTCTTATATCGAATCAGGCACTGCAAGCATCAAGTATGGTCGGACGTTTTGTGATGGTACCTTCGCATCAAGGCTACTTACCAGAAGGTGAGGGTGAACGTTTTTTCGGAGCGGTTGATCTGGAAAGTTCAACATCAAACTTGAATATAAATATTCGTGCAAAATCCGGTGAGTTAATTAAAACCATTGCGTTAGGTAGTCAACCCGAAGGTTTGAAACGTTTTTCCTGGGATGGCACTAATAGCGCAGGCGAAATGATGCCAGCAGGCGACTATGAATTAACAGCGACGGTTTACCGCGATGGTGAAGATGTGGGTGTACAGACGATGTTTCTGGCACCAGTGGAAAGTGTTTCTTTAGGCAATGGTGGCAAAGGAATGCGACTGAATGTCTCTGGTCTCGGTAGTATGAGCATGGATCAGGTGAAAGAAATTATTTAAGGCTTGTTTAGGAAAAGACTATAAGGGAGTTCGTCTATGCCATTTCGTATTGCATTAAGTGGTCTGCACTCGGCGCAAATCGACTTAAAAGTCACGGGAAATAATATTGCAAACTCGTCGACCACGGGTTTTAAATTGTCACGTACAGAATTTGTCGATGTGTATGCTGCTGCGTACGGTGCTATTACTTCAGTGGTTAATGGAAATGGTGTGCGTACAACGAATATTCGCCAGATTTTTTCCCAGGGTAATGTTGAGTACACAGATAATGCGACTGACTTGGCTATTGCTGGTCAGGGTTTTTTCATGGTCTCGGATGATAAAGGCCGTTATATGACACGTAATGGAACCTTTGGTCTTGATCGTGAAGGCTTTGTGATTAATAGCACGGGTCAAACCCTACAGGTATTTCCGGCAGTGACGGTTGGTGCAACCACTACATTTAATACGGGCCAGTTAGATGATTTACAACTGCAAAATAACATTGGTCGCCCCGTTTCAACTACGAGCATTAGCACAAATTTAAATCTTCAAGCGGATGTCACACAAGTTTTTGATATTAGTGGTTCGGCTTTGGCCGATCAGCGATTTGATCAAACGGTTTCACCACCGTTTGCGTTCGATCCGTTACAACCTGAATCTTTTAATCATGTGACGGCAACCACGGTTTATGATTCCTTGGGTGGCGAACACGTGTTGCAATTATACTTTCGTAAAATGACTGATGGTGCGGCCTTGACCAATACCTGGCAAGCATTTGCCTATATGGATAATTCTCCCATGTACCCAACCGATGATGGATTGGATACCGGTGCGGATTCAGGCCGACCAGCTATTCTAACTTTTAATCCTGATGGATCCTTATTATCTGCAGAATATTATAATGGTGCTACCGGTACTGTTACAGCGGCTCCCGGGCTTGTTGAATTTACAGGTCAACCGACAACGACGGGATCAAATCCAATTCAGTTCAGCATTGACTTTCAAGCATTAACCCAGTACGGCAGCGACTTTGCGGTCAATGAATTAAGTCAAGATGGTTTCACTACTGGGCGGTTGAGCGGCTTCGATGTCGAAGAAAACGGAATTGTTTTTGCGCGTTATACCAATGGTAATAAAGAAATTCTAGGCATGGTGGCCTTAGCCTCGGTACCCAATCCACAAGGCTTGCGGCAAAAAGGTGATTCACTCTGGGTAGAAACCCATGATGCAGGTGATACCTTGCTTGGTCAACCCGGAACATCAAATCTGGGTTTAATCCAGGCGGGTGCACTTGAAGCCTCCACGGTTGAGTTAGCCGATCAATTGGTCAATATGATTGTTGCGCAGCGAAATTATCAAGCGAATGCGCAAGTTATTACTACGGCTGATCAGATTACACAAACCTTGTTGAATATTCGATAAGTCATAGGAAGAATTAAATGGATCGTATGTTATATATTGGAATGTCGGGTGCGAAAGAAACCATGCTCGCTCACGGTATGAATTCGCACAATTTAGCGAATGCCAATACCACGGGTTTTCGCCAAGACTTAGCACAATTCAGAAGTATGCCGGTGTTCGGTCCCGGTCATCCCAGTCGTGCTTATTCAATGTCAGAACGACCCGGATTTAATTTTTCTGCGGGGCCATTGCAAAGCACGAACAATCCACTCGATGTAGCGATTCAAGACGAAGGCTGGTTTGTGGTTGAATCACTTGATGGATCGCAAGCACTCACTCGTGCTGGAAATTTTCGTGTGACGCCGGAAGGTTTTTTGGTAACGGGTAGTGGATTACGCGTAGTCGGTAATGGTGGTCCCATTACGATTCCACCTGCGGAACGAATTAGCATCGGCAATGATGGCACAATTACGATTAAACCGGCAGGTCAAGGCGCAGCTGCATTGGCGGTTATCGATCGCCTACAATTAGTCAATCCTGATAATGCGAGTCTCGATAAAGGTCGAGATGGTTTGTTTCGCTTAAAAAATGATGAAGCATTTTTACAAGATGCCAATGTAAAAGTGCTTTCGGGCATGCTTGAAAGCAGTAATGTCAATGTCATTGAAGCCATGGTGAATGTCATTTCATTATCAAGAAACTATGAAATGCAAGCGAAAGTCATGGCAACGGCCAAAGAAACTGATGAAGCAAGTATGAAGCTCATGGCGCTGGGTTAAGAATTTTGATAAGTTAAAGTGAGGTCAAATGGATAGGGCATTATGGGTTTCAAAAACGGGTTTGGAAACACAACAAACTCGCATGGCAATCATTTCAAATAATCTCGCTAATGTAAGTACTACTGGTTATAAACGTTCGCGTGGGATTTTCGAAGATTTAATTTATCAAAACGTTCGCCAACCGGGTGGTTTAACCAGTGAAAACACTTATCTTCCTTCTGGCTTGATGATGGGTAGCGGTGTGCGTACTGTGGCGACCGAAAAACTTCATGCGCAAGGTAATTTTGTGCAAACAGAAAATGCCTTTGATGTTGCCGTTTCAGGTCGAGGTTATTTGCAAGTGGTTATGCCTGATGGCCAAATTTCATATACACGTGACGGTTCGTTTCGTGTGAACGCGCAAAGTCAATTAGTGACGGCCAGTGGCTATTTAGTTGAGGGTGGAATTAGCATACCGCAAGAAGCGATGACGGTTTCAATTGCATCGGATGGGGTGGTTGCGGTCACCCTACCAGGTGTTGTTGGTGAAACTCAAGTAGGAAATTTACAGTTAGCCGATTTTGTAAACCCAACGGGTTTAGAACCAATTGGTGAAAACTTTTATCGTGAAACAGTGGCGAGCGGACCTCCTCAAATTGGTACACCTGGTTTGGATGGTCTTGGAAACTTAATGCAAGGCTATTTAGAAAGTTCCAATGTTAATGTTGCAGAAGAATTAGTTAACATGATTGAAACTCAGCGAGCATATGAAATGAACTCTAAAGCCATAACTGCAACTGACGGCATGTTGCGTTATATTAGTCAAAATTTATAGTAGGTTAATATGAAATTAGTACTTGTTCTTTTTACATTGCTGCTATTGACTGCTTGTAGCATGAATCCTCCAGCCAGTCAGAATCCAGAATTTGCACCAGTATATCCTGTGGTTGCAGCAGCACCGCCCGCGCAGAATGGCAGTTTGTATTCGCAAGGTTATGGAATTTCACTTTTTTCCGATGTCTCGGCAAAGCGCATAGGGGATATTATTACCGTTATCCTACAAGAAAATACCAATGCCAGTAAGAGTACTAGCACTAGCACGCAAAAAGAAAGTTCTGCTGACTTACCGACACCGACAATTCTTGGTGATTTGTTAAAATTAAATGGTAAAGAAATTAATGCATCAATTGCGTCCGAACGTGAGTTTTCGGGCTCGGGAGATTCCAGTCAAAGTAATAGTCTAAACGGCAGTATATCGGTGACAGTCATTGACGTATTAGCTAATGGCTATTTACGCGTTCAAGGCGAGAAGCGTTTAACTTTAAACCAAGGCTCAGAACATATTCAATTCTCGGGAATTGTTCGGCCGGCCGATATTCGTAGTGATAATAGTGTATTGTCCGCGAATGTGGGTAACGCAGCAATTATATATGGTGGTTCCGGCGCCTTGGCTGATGCCAGTGCACCCGGTTGGTTGTCACGTGTGGTTGCAAGTCCATGGTGGCCTTTTTAAACTCTAGGATGGTTTGTGAGAGTATTCATATTAATTATTTTGTCTATTGTCAGTTCGTCAGCATTTGCCGACCGGATTAAAGATATAGCATCAGTGGGTGGTGTGCGTGACAATCAACTCATTGGTTATGGCCTAGTGGTTGGTTTGGATGGTAGTGGCGATCAAACGCAGCAAACACCGTTTACTGTGCAAAGCTTAAAATCTATGTTGGCTCAATTCGGCATAACCTTGCCACCTAATGTATCCCCTCAGTTGAAAAATGTTGCCGCAGTGTCTGTTCATGCAAGCTTGCCCGCGTTTGCCAAGCCGGGACAAAACATTGATGTCACGGTTGCATCAATTGGTAACGCAAAAAGTTTACGCGGCGGTAGCTTATTAATGACACCTTTAAAAGCGGTGGATGGGAATATTTATGCTTTGGCACAAGGGAATCTTGTTGTCAGTGGCTTTGGCGCTGCGCAAGATGGTTCCCGAGTGACTGTGAATATTCCTAGCACTGGACGTATTCCGAATGGTGCTGTGGTTGAGCGTGCTGTTCCTTCGGGATTTGCAGCAGGAAATACGGTAGAGCTTAATTTGCATACGTCTGATTTTACAACAGCGAGTCGTTTAGCGCAGGCCATTAATAATCGACTTGGTGAGGGTACGGCACATCCCATGGATGGCTCAAGCATACAAGTCGCTGCGCCACGCAATGTAAGTCAACGGGTTGCCTTTATTTCGGAATTGGAAAATTTAGAAGTGGATCCGGCACGAGCGCCGGCGCGAATAATTATCAACTCTCGTACGGGTACCGTTGTTATTGGAAGTGGCGTCAAGGTATCTCCGGCAGCCGTGTCGCACGGTAATCTAACGGTGAGAATTACCGCGAGGCCGGAAGTCAGTCAACCAAACCCTTTGGCACAGGGACAAACCGTGGTTGTACCCAACACCGATATTCAAATCGAACAAGAAAACAATCGCATGTTTTTGTTTAGTCCTGGTGTTTCACTTGATGAAATTGTGCGGGCAGTCAATGAAGTTGGCGCTGCCCCTGGTGATTTGGTTGCAATATTGGAAGCACTAAAAGAAGCGGGAGCGTTGAAAGCTGAATTACTCGTTATTTAGTTGGGTTTCATTGGCATTATAATTGGATTATCTACTTGTTGTGACCAGTGGAGAAACATTCATGCCAGCAATAAACGAACAAGCCGATGCGTTTTATGACTTACAAAGCTTAAATCGTTTAAAGCAAAAAGCGCGGAAGAACGAATCACAGGCTTTAGGTGAGGTTGCGCGTCAATTTGAATCTATTTTTTTAAAAATGATGATGAAAAGTATGCGCGATGCCAATCTTGGCGATCCTTTGTTTGGAAATGATAATATGAAGTTTTATCAGGATATGTATGATCAACAACTCGCTGTGAACTTAAGTCAGCAGCGCTCTGTTGGGCTTGCGGATATGATGGTGAAGCAGTTACAACAGCCAACAATAGAAAACCCTGGCAATACAAACAAAGTATTTGCCATGCGTACAAAAAATAGTGGCCTCCAGGTAAACCAACAACAAACGTTTCCCATTACACAAGATATTTTAACAAAGCGTCGCTTCCATGGTACCGTTTCTGTGAAGCAACCCGCAGGAGCCATTGGACAATTTGAGATTAGAGACATAAAAACAGAAAAAAATAGCCAACCGACCTACATGAAACAAATAGACTTGAGCAGCGGCAAACCAGGTTTGTTTGTCAAAACTTTATGGCCCTATGCCAATCAAGCAGCAAGACGCTTAGGTGTCGATCCTGAAGTGTTACTTGCCCAAGCAGGTCTTGAAACCGGTTGGGGCAAAAGTATTGTTTTTAATGAAAATGGAGAAAACAGTCACAATCTTTTCAATATAAAAGCCGATCACCGATGGGATGGTGGTACAGCAAGTAAAAACACCACGGAATATCATCGAGGACGACCTTTTCAAATTAAAGCTAGTTTTCGTGCTTATGAAAGTTATGCTCAAAGTTTTCACGATTATGTGAAATTTCTTCAACAAAGCCCTCGCTATGTCAATGCGTTAAAACATGCGAAAAGTGCGGCACGTTTTGTCGGAGAATTGCAAAAAGCCGGGTATGCGACGGATCCAAGTTATGCTAGCAAAATTGAACGTATTTTGCGTAGCGATTATTTTTCGGAACCGGTTGCAAAATTAAAGAAAAACTTATTACAACCGCTAAAGGACTTAGGGGGATAGTAATATTTTCTCACACCAGAATCATGGATGAGGAGGGTGTTATGAAACGTGCTAGACAATGACAGTAGGTGATCCGTTTTATGTAGGACGAACTGGTTTACTTGCGTTTCAACGTGTTCTTAACACAACCAGCCACAATATTACCAACGCCAATACGCCGGGTTACTCCCGTCAGCGAGTTGAGTTGGCTACACGCTATCCCACACCATCGACTCAGGGTTTTGTCGGAAATGGTGTTAAAACTCCAACCACTGTTCGTCTTTATGATCAATTTGCTGCGGAACAAGTACGCTCGCGGGAATCAGCTACTGCAATGTTCTCGGCATTTACTGAATTCGCAAAACAAGTGGACAATCTAATTGCGGACGAAGATGCCAGTCTAGCTCCTGCATTGGAAGACTTTTTTATATCGGTGCAAGGCGTTGCTGATGACCCTACATCCATACCTGCGCGTGATGTTATGTTAACGCAAGCAGCGGCGCTAGAAGATCGTTTTAGTACGATGAACGATTGGTTGTCAGATTTACGTGTCGCAGCCAATGACCGCATTGCAAACCAGGTGACGCAAATTAATGGCCTAGCGCAGAGTTTAGCGACGATTAACAAGGAAGTCATCGTGGCCAAAGGCTTGGGCGGTGATCAACCCCCTAATGATTTATATGACACCCGAGATCATGTCATTGATAAATTATCAAAGCTCATCAATGTAACCACATTGGAACAAGAAGATGGCACTTTGAATATTTATATTGGTTCAGGCCAAAGTCTGGTTCTAGGGACTCGTTCTATGGAGTTAGCGGCGCAGTCTGACCCTAATGATCCGTTAAACTTTCAAGTGGCTTATAAAGATAGCACCGTCGGCAACGGGATTTTTCCTATATCAAATATGTTGGAAGGTGGTGATTTAGGTGGAATGTTGGATTTTCGTGATGAGATTCTAATACCCGCACAAAAACACATGGGGCGGTTAGCACTTAGTATCGCCATCACTTTTAATGCACAACACCGTTTGGGAACGGACATGTTTGATAATCTAGGGGGAGACTTCTGGGTTGAACCTGGACCTATCGATGCGGTACAAAGTTATCGAAATGTGCCGCAATTTGCTGGTACGTTACAAGCAACCGTTGCGAGCGTGCCGGACTTAACAACTGACGAATACCAGTTGACTTATCTCGGTGGTGGTAATTATGACTTATACAACTTAGATACAGGTGTGCTTACCAACTTAACCGCCGCTGTAGGTCCACCGTTGGGTTTAAATTTAAGTCCTCAAGTGAATGGTCTACAAATCGATATTACCGCGAATCCAAATGCGGGTGATGTTTTTTTTATTCGACCAACACGACAGGCGGCTCGTGATTTTGCCCTCGATATTGATGATCCAAGTTTAATTGCAGCCGCATCACCACTGAGAACTGATGCGACGGTAACAAATTTAGGTAATGGTAAAATAAGTGAGGCAACGATTACTGATACAACGGACATAAATTTCTTTACACCAGTCACAATCGATTTCCGTCGGAATCCGGGGCCTGTTCCTCCTATGGGTGCCAATGAATACTCCACCGACGGTGGTGGAACATGGGCTGCTTATAATCCTGCCGGCACAACGGTTACTGGAAATGGTTGGACCGTCGATGTGAGTGGAGATGTATGGGATAGCGATGTTTTTACGGTGCAGCAAAATACAAGTGGTGTCAGTGACAACACCAATGCACGGGCGCTTGCAGACCTACAAATCCAAGGTACGATGATCAGTGGAAATGCCAGTTATCATGACGCCTATAGCAATCTTGTTGTGATTGTTGGTAATCGCACACACCAAGCAGATATCAATTTAACGGCTCAAGAAGCTCTGCTTGAGCAGGCATTGGAGTATAAATACTCGATATCTGGCGTCAATCTCGATGAGGAAGCAGCGAATTTATTACGCTATCAGCAAGCATACACCGCGTCTGCGCAAGTGG
>JAOUJM010000141.1 GCA_029883265.1 Gammaproteobacteria bacterium | reverse complement strand
CTGCTTCTGCTTCTGCTTCTGCTTCTGCTTCTGCTTCTGCTTCTGCTTCTGCTTCTGCTTCTGCTTCTGCTTCTGCTTCTGCTTCTGCTTCTGCTTCTGCAGGATGGTCGGTGCTCAGGCTTTCATTGTCAAGTGTGGAAACAGCTTCTTCATCAGCTATTTCATCATTCAGCTTTGCTTCAAGATTATCATCAAGCTCAGCCGCTATTGCGTCGAGATCACGCAATTCTGAAAGCGGTGGCAATTCATCAAGACTTTTTAAATTAAAATAATCGAGAAACTGATTCGTGCTAGCGTAAAGTGATGGTCGACCGGGCACATCTTTGGTACCGACTACACGAATCCACTCTCGTTCCAGCAAGGTTTTAACAATCGTCGTGCTTACACTAACGCCACGAATTTCTTCAATCTCGCTGCGGGTAATAGGCTGGCGATAGGCAACTAATGCCAAGGTTTCTAATAAGGCACGCGAATACTTGGTCGGTTTCTCTTCCCATAATCGGGATACCCATTGAGTGAACTTGGACAGCACTTGAAAACGCCAACCACTAGCGACTTCCACCAGTTCAATACCCCGATCCGCATAGTCTTGTGACAATGCATTTAAAGCCTCGAGCACAGCATCTTTTTCCGGCGCTTCGTCTTCGGGAAACACTTTGATCAACGCATCTATCTTCATCGGTTTGCCAGATGCAAACAGAATTCCTTCAATAATGAATTTTAAGTTATCTGGGTTCATTGCACTGCTTTTACGTGGATGGGGCCATAGGGTTCGTTTTGCACTAATTCAATCAAGGTGGATTTCATTAATTCGAGTATTGCCAAAAAAGTCACGACTACTCCGCCACGACCTTCTTTATAATCAAACAACGCACTGAATTGAATAAACTCATCAGCTTTCAATAAGCTTAAGACATGTCCCATGCGTTCGCGCACGGACAAAGTTTCACGTTGAATATGGTGATGGGCAAACATATCTGCTCGCGACATTACATCTTTCAGTGCAGTTAATAAATCGTGTAAGGCCACATCGGGTAGTACTTCGCTGACCAAGCGTTCGCTCTTAACTGGCTCGGTTAACACCACATCGCGACCCACTTGTGGTAAGGCGTCAATATCCTGAGCCGCTTGTTTATAACGTTCATATTCCTGTAAACGCCGTACCAGCTCCGCACGTGGATCTTCTTCGTCTTCCTCTTCTGTGGGCCGTGGCAACATCATGCGCGATTTGATTTCCGCTAACATGGCGGCCATCACTAAATATTCGCCGGCCAATTCCAGACGCATATCTTTCATCACATCGACATATTCCATGTATTGGGCAGTAATCGAAGCAATAGGAATATCAAGAATATCTAAATTCTGGCGCTTAATTAAATACAATAACAAATCCAACGGGCCTTCGAAGGCCTCGAGAAACACTTCCAATGCATCTGGGGGAATATATAGATCTTGTGGCAACTTGTTATACGGTTCACCCGCCACAACCGCGAGAGGGCGATTGTCCACCAACTCGTCTTCTGTTTCTGCCAACGCTTGTGTATCGTTCACTATTTTACCTTTTAGCACCTAAAACAACGTCCACCTTAGCGGTACGCTAAACCCATATGTTGGCGCACGTCATCTAAAGTGGCCCGGGCCACATCGCGTGCTTTTTCACAACCTTCTGCCACTATGTTTTTGACCAATTTCATATCTTCTTCGAAGACCGCAGCTCGTTCACGGATAGGTTGTTGCTCTTTCAATACGGCGTCTATAACGGGTTGCTTGCATTCGACACAACCAATGCCCGCTGTCTGACAACCATCTTGCACCCATTCGCGAACATCTTCCGCCGAATACAATAAATGAAACTCCCAAACTGGACATTTTTCCGGCGTTCCTGGGTCTGTGCGGCGCACTCTAGCAGGATCGGTCGGCATGGTTTTCAGTTTTTTCTCTACCAATTCTGGCGCTTCCCGCAGGGAGATTACATTATGATACGACTTGGACATTTTTTGTCCATCTAAACCCGGGACTTTTGAGGATTTAGTTAACATGGCTTGAGGCTCGGGTAAGATGATTTTACCACCTCCTTCCAAGTGACCGAATAAACGCTCGCGATCGCCGAGTGAAATATTATGTTGGGATTCTAGTAGGGCTTGCCCAGTTTTCAAGGCTTCAGCATCCCCTTGCTCTTGATAGCGCTTGCGTAACTCATTGTATAATTTTGAATTTTTACGCCCAATTTTTTTTAATGCTGCATCCACCCGTTCTTCAAAGCCAGGCTCTTTGCCATAAAGATGATTAAATCGTCGCGCCACTTCTCTGGTTAATTCCACATGCGCCACTTGGTCTTCTCCCACAGGAACCAAACCGGCTTTATAAATCAAAATGTCAGCTGACTGCAGCAAGGGATATCCGAGGAAGCCGTAGGTAGCTAAATCTTTCTCTTTAAGCTTTTCCTGCTGGTCTTTATAAGTGGGAACGCGTTCCAGCCAGCCCAACGGCGTCATCATAGATAGCAATAAGTGCAATTCCGCATGTTCAGGGACCCGCGATTGAATAAAAATCGTGGCTGAACCCGGGTTAACCCCAGCAGCAAGCCAATCAATAATCATATTCCATACGCTTTTTTCCATGACCCCCGGGTCTTCATAATGGGTTGTTAAGGCATGCCAGTCGGCTGCAAAGAAAAAACACTCGTATTCGTGCTGCAATTCCACCCAGTTCTTTAATACACCATGATAATGTCCCAAGTGCAATTCGCCGGTGGTACGCATTCCAGATAATACACGCTGGTGATGACTCGCCACTGAATTCAAGAAAAACTCCTATAAGCCACTGATTGAAAATAATAAAGTTTGGATGCTCGCCATTGGAACCTGAATTATAGGCCAGAGATAGCCAGTGGCAAACAACAAAAGCACGATTATTAAACCATAGGGTTCAATCTTACTGTATTTCCAGGCTAAAGGACCTGGCAAGCTGCTAGCGACGACACGCCCGCCATCCAGCGGTGGAATTGGTAGTAGGTTCAGGACCATAAGCACCAAGTTAATCAAAACACCGACTTCGCCCATGCGATAAAGAAACAAATCCACGTTATCCAACCCAGTACCCATGCGTACACTTATGGCCATTATACTAACCCAAAAAATCGCCATGAGCAGATTGGCCACCGGCCCGGCCAAAGCAACCAAAGCGGTATCGCGCCGAGGATGGCGTAAGTTTTCCCAAGTAATGGGAACTGGCTTGGCCCAACCAAACATGCCTCCCCCTAGCATTAATAACACTAGCGGCACAACAATCGTGCCGATGGGATCTATATGTTTGATTGGATTAAGGGTTAAGCGACCCAACATCATTGCTGTAGGATCACCTAATTTTTTCGCCACCCATCCATGAGCAACCTCATGTACGGTAATTGCAAACAAAACTGGAATAACGGAAGCAACGAGTAGTTGGATAAAATTTTCGTTCATTATAATTATTTTTAAAAATTAACCTCACCTTTACCCTGGCGTGCAACCACGGGTTCACCACTAGTAAGATCAATAACTGTGGTTGGTTCGACACCACATGGTCCACCGTCGATGACTAAATCAACCGATTTTCCCAATTCATCCCGGGCATCGTGGCCATTGGCTATGGGGATATCCTGGCCTGGCATAATTAAAGTAGTACTCATGATGGGTTCACCCAAAGACTCCAAAAGCGCCAAGACAATTTGATTATCAGGAATGCGCAAACCAATAGTCTTACGTTTGGGGTGAACCAGACGTCGCGGTACTTCTCCCGTTGCGGGTAAAATAAAAGTGTATGGACCTGGCGTTAGGGATTTGAGTAAACGAAATGCGATATTGTCTATTTTTGCATAAAGACTAACTTCAGACATATCCCGACATACCAAGGTAAAGTTATGCTGACTATCGATGTTACGCAAGCGTCGAATACGGTCGACGGCTGCTTTATTCCCTAACTGGCAACCTAGGGCATAACTTGAATCCGTGGGATATGCGATAACTCCACTGTTGCGTAAGATTGCTACTGTTTGCGCGATAAGACGTGGCTGTGGATTATCTGGATGAATTTCGAAAGACTGTCCCATGTTCATTCCTAAAACGTTAATGCCAATTCTGCCAGATCGGGGTAAGATCATCGGGAATGGCTAGATTATAACCTAACTCAATATATGGATAACCTGGCACATGGAAATCCGAGCCTACCGAAGCTTTTAGACCAAAACGGCGCACCATAACGGCCATGTTTTGACGCACATTACGATCATGGCTACTACAAGACACTTCCAAGCCTTCACCGCCTGCATCTTTGAACTCACCAAGTAGGGTCATGAGCTTGGTGCGAGTCAAACGATAACGTCCGGGATGTGCAATCACGGCCTGTCCACCTGAAGCAACAATCCATTCCACCGCCTGCGTCAAACTGGCCCAATCACCGGCTACATGGGCGCGACCTTTATGTCCCAGCCATTTTTTAAACGCGGCATTGGAATCTTTAACTAAATTACGTTCAATCAATAATCGCGCAAAATGGGTTCGAGTTACAATATTACCCTCACCGGCCAGGCGTTTGGCGTCATGTAAAGCATTCTCGACACCACATTTCTCTAGACGGGCAGCCAAGCGCTCGGTCCGCTCTACCCGTTTCTGCTTTAAAAAACCAACACCTGTTGCAATTGCCTCACTGGTAGGATCAATGTTTAAACCTACCACGTGTATCGTTTGTTTTTTCCATAAGGTGGAAAATTCAATGCCTGGAACCAAAGTAATGCCTTCCACTTCGGCTTGACGCTGTGCGGCAGCAATGCCATCAGTCGTATCGTGATCCGTCAAGGCCAGGAACTGTACATTCTTTTTAGCTGCACGTTCAACCAGTTTTTCGGGACTTAACACCCCATCGGAAGCGGTCGAATGAGAGTGTAAGTCGTATATCAAATCGTGGCTCCACTGGTTAAAATGACATAGGCAATGGCATAGTCTTTTTCATCAGATATGCTTAGAAAACTTTGCTTCATGCCCTGGCTTCGGCAGAAATCCGCAGCCACTTGCGAGAAATTCAATTCAGGTTTACCCCGATGGTCATGACTTACAAACACATGGCGCATAGAGATACCTTGTGAAAATCCTGTGCCTAGGGCTTTGACCGCAGCTTCTTTTGCAGCAAAGCGTTTAGCTAGAAAACGTGCCGGGTGTGCATTTTGTTTAAACGCCGCGAGTTCTTCTTCAGCAAGAATACGATCGGCATAGCGCGGCCCAAACTTTTCCAGCGCTTCGGCCAAACGCGATATTTTGACAATGTCAGTACCGATACCAAGAATCAAAACTGCCTCGCTTGATTCATTAAAACCTGTATTTCTTTAACTGCGCCTTGCAAACCGGTGAACAATGCACGGGCAACAATCGAATGGCCAATATTCAATTCTACAAATTGGGGAATCGCTGCGATTGCCGCTACATTTTGATAATTTAAGCCGTGACCAGCATTCACCTGAAAGCCAATTTGATCTGCAAATTGAGCGGCTTGTTGAATACGCTCAAACTCGGCGTCTCGTTCAACTCGATCTACACAATCGGCATAGTGCCCGGTATGAATTTCGATGACTGGTGCGCCAGTTTCTTTGGCTGCCTCGATTTGTTTGAGATCAGCATCAATAAACAAAGAAGTTTTTGTACCGACGGTGTGTAGACGCTGCACGGCATCACGGATGCGGTCAAAATGGCTTATCACATCCAAGCCACCTTCGGTGGTCAACTCCTCGCGTTTTTCCGGCACTAAACATACATCGGCAGGTTGAATTTCTTCAGCAAACGATACCATGGCTTCGGTAACTGCCATTTCCAAGTTCATACGCGTAAGTAAAATGTCTTTTAAATAGCGCACATCTCGTTCTTGGATATGGCGGCGGTCTTCACGCAAATGCAAGGTAACGGCATCCGCTCCCGCCTGCTCGACTTCGATAGCCGCTTGAATCGGATCTGGATAACGGGTTCCACGGGCTTGACGGATAGTGGCCACATGATCAATATTAACCCCTAAAAGCAAACGCCTACTCGTCATTTCACGTACTCCTGATGATGGCCAGACAAACAGGGAATTTTAACATAGTTCGTCATGCACCATAAGCCCAAGCCACGCTAGACTTGTATTTTAAGGTCTGATAGCTCAGAATCAGCAACGAAAGTGGCCTTGGGGTTTACATGGACAAACGGCTCTATCTTTACATCGGCATTATTCTGTTCAGCCTATGGCATAGTGCTGGCCATACGGGTGTACCCGATGTCGATGCTAATAACGCAACAAGCTGCCAATCCTGTGTTCTCAGCCATATCAGCAGTGATGCAACTAACCATTACAATCTTATTCCCATTAGTGTTTGTGCTGAATACCTTATTCCAACCACTGATCAATGCCACCACCGACAAACACCACGTGCGCATTTTCAGGTACGTGCTCCCCCTCGTTAAAAGCAAAATCTGATTATCCAAATAAATTTTTGCTTTTAATTTTAAGAGGTGTTCTTATGCACAACTACTTGTTTGTATTGATGCAAGTGATAACTATCTTACTTGCGATTTTCTCCTTTCCACTCAAATCCTGGGCTCAAGCCTCTGCGAACAATTCTGCTTTTCAAATCGGCGCTTCATCATTATTTGCTGCAACAGCATCCACGCTTAAGGACGAATCCTTGAGCCAATTGCGAGGTGGAGGACACGACCCCAATCGTAATGGTTTTAATATACAAAATATCGAATTATCACTGGCTGGCGCCGTCGATCCTTATTTTGATGCACAAACCAATTTAATTTTCTTAATCAATGAAGCCGGTGAAACAATTGTTGAATTGGAAGAAGCATTTTTACTAAGCCGTGCTCTCCCGTTGGGATTGCAACTAAAAGCGGGCCAGTTTTTTACCGAATTTGGACGACAAAATTCACAACATCCACATACCTGGGCGTTTGCTGATCAGCCGGTAATTCTCACGCGTCTATTTGGTGGTGATGGTTTACGTGGCCAAGGTTTGCGTTTGTCCTGGTTAAGTCCATTTCCCTGGTATTCGGAATTTTTAGTTAGTACCCAGAATGCCAATGGCGAAACCATGAGAAGTTTCCTTTTTGCTGAGGATGAGGCCGTCGCTGGACAGACGCTCGGACGTCGAGATGTCAATAGTTTGGATGATTTCCTTTATGGCGTACGCTGGCTCAATGGGTTTGACTTGAGTTCCACGCTATCGGCGAATATAGGTTTATCCGCTTTATTCGGACCGAATGCGATTGATGTTGCTACACAAACCCAAATCCAGGGTTTAGATTTTTATATGAAATGGCAAGCGAGTCGCAGTCAAAAAGGATTTCCGTTTATCGCTTGGCATAGTGAATGGTTGCAACGTGATTACCAAATTAATGCATCCCAATCGCTAGTCGACCAGGGCTTTTTCACACAAGTGCAATGGGGCTTCACTCCTGGTTGGATTGCTGGTTTACGTTACGAACAAGCCACTGCCAATGAGGCTGCCACGCATGATTCATTACGCGATCAACGCAGCCGTATTAGTAGCAACCTTACTTGGTTTAGCAGCGAGTTTGCCAAAATCCGTTTGCAACATAATCTTGATCAAGCTGAACATTTGAATCAGCAATGGCAACATAGCCTGAGTCTGCAATTTGAAGTCAATTTGGGCGCGCATATGGCGCACACCTTTTAGGAGTGACACATGAGACAAATTAGTTTAATCGTGTTTGCACTCAGTTTGTATTGGCCGCTGAGCGTAGCGGCTAAAATAACTATTATTACTACAACAGAAGATGTCGCGAGTATTGTGCATGAAATTGGTGGCAACCAGGTCAATGTTAGCAGTTTAATCCAAGGTAATCGTGATCCTCATTACGCGCAAGCCAAACCGAGCATGATTCGACAATTATCACGAGCCGATTTACTATTTGTGATTGGCGCGGATATGGAAGTGGGCTGGCTTCCTGCAGCACTGCGAAATGCAAGAAATCCACGCATTCAAGCTGGCCAGGAGGCTTATATTGATTTGTCTCGAAGCGTTGATTTAATCGGTGTTGTCACAACGTCGGTTTCCCGTGCCGATGGCGATGTGCACGCCAAAGGTAATCCTCATTATTGGCTAAACCCGCTCAATGGATTGAAAATGGCACAAGTTATCACTGATACACTGAGCCAGCACTCACCACAACACTCAACATTTTTTGCCTCACAATTGCTGCAGTTCAATACAAAACTGCAAACAGCCTATGCACAGTGGCAAACGCAATTATCATTTCTCCAAGGCAAAAAAATAATGACTTATCACACCTCGTTGGATTATTTAGCTCAAGCATTTGGCTTTTCTATTGTGGCTCAACTCGAACCCAAACCGGGTATCGCTCCCACTGCCGCGCATTTACGCGGACTGATTAAAACCATAAAACAAGAAAATATCCATTACTTGCTAATGGAACAATTTTATGAGCAAGGCTCCGCTAAGCTATTGCAACGTCAAACCGATATACGAGTGATCCGAATTCCACAATCCGTCGGCGCCAACACTGAAATTAATACGTATACTGAATTGTTTGAATCGATTGTTAGCCGCTTTCAGGAAGCACACTAATGGATAGCCTGTTTTTTCTCGCGCCTGCACTGGTGTTCTGTTTGTTGTTAGTGATAAGCCATAGCTATTTTGGGCTACATGTTTTAGCCAGAGGTATTATTTTTATCGATCTTGCCTTAGCACAAATTGCAGCCCTGGGTTTGAGTATCGCCTTTTTACTCGGGTATGACAGTCATAGTTATGTTGCAAGCGTCTCAGCCTTTACTGCAACCTTGATCGCAGCGCTATTATTTTCCCGCCTACGTTTTATTAAGGACAAAACCAGCCGTGAAATCACCATTGGTTCGGTATATGTGGTAGCAACCGCCCTATCCATTTTGATTCTAAGCCGTTCAGTTCAAGGCATGGAGCAATTGAAGTCCCTTTTGAATGGTGATGTGCTATGGGTTTCGTGGACGGATGTGGCACTTACGGGAATTTTGTACGCGGCAGTGCTGCTAGTGCATCTGATATATCGACAACGCTTTTATCAACTCTCATTTGAAACTTCTGCAGACAATGATTCCCGTTGGGAAGTTTTATTTTTTGTTAGCTTTGCCGTGGTTATTACTTTGGCAGTCACTCGAGCCGGTATTTTGTTAGTATTTGCTTATCTTATTCTACCAGCCTTTAGTGCAAGTCTGGCCACGCAAAATATAAAGCAACGTTTATTCATTGCATGGCCATTATCCATACTTGCAACGCTACTAGGACTGATCTGCGCCTACCAACTGGATCTACCAGTCGGCGCGACCTTGGTAGCATGTTTGGGTTTGCTTCCATTACTTATCCTAGGTTATAAAGGATTAACTTCTCGACGCAAGCGAATGGCATAAACATTGTTTTAAAATTACAGATTCAAGTTCATACGCTAACCGTCGATTTACGCCTAGGCATGGAATAACGGCAATGAATATCAAGGATAGACTCAAACAGCAATGGAAACACTTTGCACGTCTTTTTCCGCGTGCTGCCAATGCAGTGCGCTGGTTTGCGCGTATTATGTTTTTTATTTTTCTGATTGATATCGGTTATTTAATTGGTGTTTGGCCGCAATGGAAATGGTTCACTGAAGGTGATATTCCCAAATCTCAATTCATTGCCGACTATGAACGTAAAGCCAAATTGAATCCAACCATGGGTCGCCTACGTTGGCAGCCCGTTGCCATTGAGGATATTTCCATACACATGATTCGCAGCGTACTCGCCGCTGAGGATTCGCGTTTCTTCGATCATCAAGGTTTCGACACTGAAGCATTCAAAAAAGCCATGGAATACAATTGGGAGCGCAAACGTTTTATTTACGGGGCAAGTACAATCTCACAACAAACTACAAAAAATCTTTTTCTGAGTCCATCGAAAAACCCGTTCCGCAAATGGCACGAATTAGTTTTAACCTGGGCCATGGAAAGTAACCTAAAGAAAAAACGTATTATGGAGCTGTATCTAAATGTTGCAGAGTTTGGCCCTGGTATCTATGGCGTTGAGGCTGCTGCCAGACGTTATTGGGGTAAGTCTGCCAAAACCCTGAACGAAGACCAAGCCATCGAATTAGCCGCGACTCTTCCCGCGCCACGCAATCACAAACCCAGTACTCGCACACAATTTTTTCTAAAACAGACTAAAAAAATCAAGCGTAATCTCGGCATTCGCTAAAGTAAAAAAGTTTTTATTTGGCGATTGCTGTGATATATTTCCAACATCGTACAAAAGTGATCTGTTGTCATTCTCGCAATTCAGAGAATAAAAACGTAGTGATCGATTGCTCATAAAACTTAAAACAAACGGAGAGCAGCGGCATGCCTCTATATAATCAGACAGAGACTCGCTCTCTAGTATGTGAACACTCGGCAACTGTATTTCCTGTCATCGAACCGCCTTTCCGGCTATGGTTTGTTGATAACTTTGGTGGCTGGAATAAAGCAAGGCGCCAACCCACTGCCATCGATAAACAAACATTTCCCCATGTTCTCAGCGCCTTCGAAATTTCTTTTAGCATCCAATTAAAAACGCTTATCACCGTTGATAATGCACAGATCGAAGAAATTAATATCAACATTTCAGATTTGAAAGCATTTAAACCCGAGCAGATTGTTAAACAAAATCCAGTATTAAATAAACTTGATACGGTTCATCAGTTTTTTGCAAAACTTGCTAATACGCCCTCGACCGAACTGGTTTTGGATAAGCTATTCGCACTGAGTCATTATCAATCCATTCAAGCCATTTGTGATGATTTAAAATTAAAGTCGAGATCCCAAGCAAGCACAACCACGGAACTCTCTAGCCTTTTTGAGTTAGTGGATTTGGGTGACGACAATGATTCAGACCCACAACCGGATATCAAACCTGCTGAACAAGCTATTGCTGCGTTCAATCAAATCTATTCTCGAACGCTAGCTTACATTTTTTCAGATGAACAATTTGTGCAAAGCGAACGCGCATGGCGAGGACTGCACCGTTTCCTCAGCCAGGTTGCCCAGGATACCGTATGTCAATTTGATATTATCGATTGCACAGATGATCAGATGGTTGAAACATTAAGTCCATTTTTACAATCAACCCTTGATGAACAATTGCCATCGATTATCTGTTCGAGTTTTAGTTGTGACTATCGGCTTAACAAAGTTAGTCAACTGAATGAATTCGCACGTTTGTGTGAACAATACCAAACCCCGTGCATTGTCAATATCGAACCTGGTTTCTTTGATTCCCATTCACTGGCTGATTTTCTTGGTTATAGCAGTTTTAACAATCTCATGGATCAAGCAAAATATGATGCGTGGAATGCTTTCCGAAATAAAGAACATGCGCGCTGGGTGAATTGCATTGCTAATCAAATTATTTTGCGTGATGCTTATGATTTCGAAAGATCACAGCTAACCACCGATCAAACAAGCGCATCCACCGCACCCGGTCATTGGGCTGTTGCATCATTATTGGTGAAAAGTGTGGATCAAACCGGTTGGCCCTGTTTTATCATTGGCAGTTCGAATATGCTTAATCATGATATGCCACTGGCAAGCTTTAATCATCAACAGTATTCTGAAATGATGATTCCTTTAAGTAGCTGGGTGGACAATCAACTCGCACAGGATTTGGCAAATATTGGCTTTATTACACTGCAGTGTCAGTCGAATCGGGAACAAATTTATATTAATCACATTCCAACATTAAAAATAGCCAAGCGATATAACGACCAATTGGCCAGCATTAAAAGCAAATTACAAAACACTATGGTTTACTTAATTATTAGTGCGCGCCTTGCGAATTTATTGTGGCTAAACAAATCCAATATTTTTGATGATGATCATCCGTCAAATATCAAAGATAAACTTGAGGTATTTCTTCAGCACATTATCCAGGATACGGGTCCACAAGCAAAAATAGACATTAGCTTGGATGTTAATTCTGAACAACCATCAAAATTAATTTGTAATGTACATTTAAAACCAGGTAAATGGATTTTATCAGGGGAAGAATTTGATCTAAGTTTTTCGATTTAAGATTTAAACAGCCATTAACGTAATCAGATTATTTATCTCACTCACTTTTGCCAGTTTGCGCTCACAGGCACGACGAATACCGGATTTCTCTTCTGGATTAGTAATATTAAATTTATAACGATCCAGCATTAACTCCATTGTCTTTTGATATAAGTCTTTTTGTTCAGGTTTGAATTTACGCAACATCCAAATCATCTTGCTA
>JAOUJM010000404.1 GCA_029883265.1 Gammaproteobacteria bacterium | reverse complement strand
ATTCAGACGATCCCAGGGTCACCAAGATTCCGCCAATCGTAACGTTTAGCTTTGAAACTTCTAGTTTGTTCATTTTAGAGGTAGAACTCACGCAAAAGAACACCAAGCAAGCAATGCAGGCTATGTTTTTCACTGGAAATCAAACACTTGAAGGTATTTTGCCAACTGACCTGCTGAATCAATGCTTAAAGCTTTTAGGCCAACGAGGGGTTTCAAAACAACAAGCGATCAAATTGAAGCCATGGGCAGTGTTCACTTTTTTGAACACACCCAACCAAGAACAAGCATTTCTCGATCAAATTCTTTATTCAAATGCCAAAGAAAAAGGCATTGAGATTCAAGGCTTAGAAAGCATGGCTGAGCAAATAAGTGTGTTTGATAACCTCAGCATGGATATTCAAGTCAAGCTACTACAGGACTCTGTCAATCATTTCGACGAGCTTAACCACATGCTGGAACAAACCATTGCAGTTTACTTAAGTCGAGACCTTAAACGCCTAGAGAAATTTAACCAGGATTATTTAACATTTACCGATGAAAAAACCGGACAACTACTTAATGATACGCTCATTATTCAGCGAAATTATCGCATGGCGAAACGCTTAATTCCAATATTGCAACAGCATCAGGCTTTTATTGCCGTTGGTGCGCTACATCTTCCAGGTGAAACAGGATTGATTCAATTACTTAGGAACCACGGCTACCAATTAAAGCCCTTATACTAAAATGAAACAGATATACGAAGCCACTAATATGATAGAAGCACAAATTCTCAAAGACTATCTTGCCAATAGTCACATAGACGTAATTATTCGAGGAGAATTTTTGCAAGGCGCGTTAGGCGAACTCCCAGTTAATACCTATCCGACACTATGGGTGCTAGATGATAAAGAAGAAACGAATGCAATTGCCGCTATCAATGCTTTTCAAGCATCGAATGAGAATAGTCATTGGATATGCCCCAATTGCCAAGAATTGGTCGACGCACCATTTACACAATGCTGGAATTGCCAGCAAGATAAACCGGGCCAACTTGATTAGGATAGCATCTTTAATGCAAGTTGTTTGCTCTCGTTGTCGATAGCGCCATTATTCAGTTCAGATTTGCAAAACCAGCCAAAGGCACTGGCTTCAGAATTAAGACGAATGGCATCCCCATTATAGCGCATGTGTATATCCACAATAATATATCGAAGCTTCTGCTCGAGAAATTCAAGCTCAAACACATGGCATACCTCCAACGCTTCGCAATCAATACCCAGTTCTTCTTGCGCTTCTCGTTTTGCTGCAACAAATAGACTTTCACCCGCATGAACTTTCCCACCGGGAATAGTCCACATATCTTGATTAGGGGGCTTTCTGCGTTTACTTAAAAGAATTTTTTTCTCATGAATAAGAACACAGCCGACGGCAAGAATATTTTTCATGGCCTAGACTAACCACAAAAAATCGGTAAATGAATATTATTTTCTAACCTGATTAACATGGGACGGTTGCTTTAATTTCGCTTTTTCCAGATCCATGTCTGCTTGTGCAAACATACTGACGTCACTATCCGCATCTTGTGGGTAACTAGAAAAACCAATGCTCACAGAAATTTTTAAACTTTTTCCATCACCGATGTTCATAGGATTCTCAGCAATGGCTTTACCAATACGATCCGCGGTTTCTTTGGCGCCGGCAGCATCGGTTTCAGATAGCAAAACCGCAAATTCATCGCCGCCATTACGCGCAGCGGTATCCGTTGGACGAATAGTACTATTAATTTGCATGGCGACCGAACACAACACCGAATCGCCCACTAGATGACCGTAACATTCGTTGACTGCTCGAAAATTATCGATATCAATAAATAAAATAGAATACGGTCGTTCGTAGCGTTTAGCCCTCAACGTTTCCATCGTCACTACTTCATGAAATTTTGGACGATCATATAAACCGGTCAGGCTGTCGTGAATAGATAAATAATCAAGTTCTGATTGAAGTTTCTGAAAGCGTTCAGCCATACCATTAAAAGCTGTGGCAAGATGCCCCAATTCGTCATTGCTTTGTAAATTCACTCGCGAATTTAAATCACCTTTGTCAAATCGATTAATCGATTGTTCCAAACTACGGATTGGCGATAACACGGATTTGAATAATACGAATGCACCAGCAATGGCGAATAACAGACCTGCTGCGAAAACCGCAACCCCAAACACAATAGATTGCCACTGAAGTTTTTGTGCCGCCAATCGTTGATTTTGAATATCAAGAAGAATCGAAGATTCAACTTGGTTTAACATGGCGATGGCACGATCCAAACCGCGATTAAATTCAAATACTAAATTATCGCGTTCAGCTGATTCTTCGGTACGAAAAATCTGTTGAGCAATCGCTGACATATTCAGCCATTCATGCTGAGCGGTTGTTACTAATTCATATTCACGATCGGATAATATGGTGGTGGCATAAGTCCGATCAAAACTTAGGTTCAAATCCACTGCTACTTGATCGAAACTAATCCAATCAGCTTGTTCACCACGTTTATTAAATTGATGCACTGGATTTTTCGCACGATAAAGTGCATTTTGCATATCAGTGGCTAACAGAAGTTTTTCAACAGGATTGTAAACAGCTTCTTCAAGTGTAGAAACTGCTCCCTTGAGCACAAAAAAACCACCAACCATTAAGACACACAATGGCAATAGCATAGTTAATATGCCCATTGTCAAACGCGTTCTTAGAGATGTCGACTTAGAGAAGATTCGACGAACCATGATACGACCTTGGAATTCCCACAAAACTGCCCTATTAGTATTCGCAGCTTGAGTCAGTCTCTAGCTACGCCCTCCCCCTGTATCGGGATCAGTAAAACTTTGCTTTATAAAAACAGAGTTTTATTTTCTTATAGTGCTACATTGGTACATTTTGCCCAAAACTTCAAGAGAAAAAATGTGATATTTAAAGGCAATTGTCGGCTGAAAGCAGTGTTTTAGTTAATATCGCTAGAACTTAAAAACGAATAAAGGATGATAAATTAATGATCTACCTACCATGGACACGACAATGTTTTAATGTTTAGAGCGGCAATTCAATCAATAACGGTAAAAAACGTGCCGAAATCCCGGCACCAACTTGACCCAAGTCATTT
>JAOUJM010000140.1 GCA_029883265.1 Gammaproteobacteria bacterium | reverse complement strand
CAATAACTGAATTCATATCGCTAGTTAACTTTAATTCGCAATAGAATGTGTAAGAAAATCAATTATGGTTATTATAAATCAACCGTAAAATATTTGCGCAATGACATGTTACAAGAACCAAGTGCCTGCGAAAAAAGTCAAAATCATTCACTAGAAGGTTAAAGAAATTAAATAAAAACCATAAACAACCGATTATATCGATACAAACGATTCAGTAAAAGTTAGGTGTTGAAATGAGCACACAAAGTATAGATGTATTCATTGCTGAAGATGATGATCACATCTCCCAGCTACTGAGTATGTTGCTCCGCCGCGAGGGTTATAAGGTTAAAGTCGCCCATAATGGTAAACATGCACAGCAATTTGTACGCGAGGGCCGCACCCCCAAACTGGTATTACTAGATGTCATGATGCCTTATATTGACGGATATCAAATACTTGAGCTAATCCGTGAAAAACCTGAGTGGAATGATGTGCCCGTCATAATGTTAACCGCCAAAAGCCAAGAAAAGGATGTCGTCGGCGCACTCGAAAAAGGCGCTAACGATTATGTTGTTAAACCATTTCAACCCGGTGTACTGCTAAGCCGTGTTAAAAAACTGATGCAATAGCGCTGTATTGAATATGCCTATACTAGCGCCTACCTTCATATACTAAAATTTGTCATATGACTGCACTTGACACTACTACCATTAATGAAGTTGTTAGCCAAAGTAAAATCGCCTTTTTGCTAATCAAACTAATAGGCGTCGTCATTATTACGATAATGCTACAGATACTTTTTATGCGAGTTGTGACGATCTATCGATCTCGCCAAAAACAAAAGTTTATTAATCAGTGGCGACCCATTATCTTGGAAACCACATTGGAGCTTCCTGCAAACTTACCCACCTTAAAAAAAAAGACCGAAGCTACTTTTTAAGTGAATGGAATGACGTCTTTCGTAAAGTCCGAGGCGATTCTAGAAGACGACTAAAATTACTCGCTAAAACACTAAAAATTAGCACATATGCACTGAATAATCTTGATGCGTGGCTTTTGAAGAAAAGATTAGTCGCAATACTGACGCTAGGTAATCTTTCGGAAAGCAATGCCTGGAATAAACTCGTCAAATTAACACGACACAAACACACACTTCTTTCCATGAGCGCATTTCACTCATTAATTAAAATAGATCCTAATGGTAGCATGCTTGAACTTGGACACTTGATTATCGACCGGCAAGATTGGCCAATATTTTCTATGATCAAATTGCTTTCCGAAGAGTCACCTCTCACTAGTTGTGAAAAATTGAAATCAATTGCTCATCATTATTCTGATGAACAACTCGTTCATATACTGCAATACTTTGAACAGTTAAAATGTTTTGGCACAAGCAACATTATACATCGTATTCTAAACGAATCACACAATGATAGCTTAATATGTCGAGCACTCGCGGCACTCAATGACCCTACAGCAATTCACTTTGCTTTTGAATTTATTGATCATGAAAAGTGGTATGTCCGAGTTCAAGCTGTAAATGCAATCGGTCGATTGGGTACTGCAAAAGAAGTCCCGTACTTGGTCGCTCGATTAAGTGATCCCGAATGGTGGGTTCGTTATCGGGCAGCCAGAGCCATCGTGAAAATGCCGTTTGTAGATACAAACGAATTAAAAAAATTATATGAATATGTAACCGACAAATATGCCATAGATATGTTGAATCACGTGGTCGCAGAGAAGGACACTAGATGATGATTGAGACCTTCTTCCTTTACTCTCAATTATTTTTCCTAGCCTACTTTGTTGGCTTATATGGCATTTACTTGAATCTAAATATTATTTCTTTTTTCAGCATATGGCACTATATGCAGTCGCATAACAGCTCAGATCTACCCGAAACTTTTACCCAGGTAGAAATACCCATCAGCCTATTGATTCCAGCCTATAATGAGGAAAACACCATTGTGGATTCAATTCTGTCACTCCTACAACTGCAATATCAAGAGTATGAAATTATTGTTATCAATGATGGCTCATCTGATAACACCTTAAAAAATATTATCGACTATTTTGATTTAATAATTTTCCCGGAAGCTTATCGTATTCGCCTAAAAACTGCGCCTATTCGAAACATCTACGTATCACGAAAATATTCAAATCTGCGCGTGATAGATAAGCACAATGGCGGCAAAGCGGACTCGCTAAATGCAGGTATCAACACCTCGCGCTATCCTTTATTTTGCGCTATTGATGCCGACTCAGTGCTTCAACCAAATAGCCTGGTTAAAGTTGTGCGTCCATTCCTTGAGAATGCTCACACCGTCGCCGCTGGTGGAACGGTTCGAATCGCAAATGGCTCCAGTTTTGAAAGTGGTTTTCTAGAACGTTCAGCCCTGCCACGAAACTTGCTTGCCCTATTTCAAGTAGGAGAATATTTAAGGGCGTTTTTATTTGGACGACTTGGTTGGTCATCCGCCAATGCTCTACTCATTGTATCTGGAGCATTTGGTGTTTTTCATAAAGAAACTGTAGTCTCTGTTGGTGGCTATTTGGTGAACACCATTGGCGAAGACATGGAGCTAATCGTTAGGCTTCATCGGATTTTACGCTCTCAAAAACGAAAATATCGCATAGTGTTTGTACCTGACCCCATCTGTTGGACCGAAGCACCTGAAGATCTTGCCACCTTAAAATCTCAACGTATTCGCTGGCACCGTGGTCTATCTGAAAGCTTGTGGAAGAATAAATCCTTAATGCTTAACCCCAAAGCAGGCGTTGTCGGGATGGTTGCTTTTCCCTACATGGTGTTGTTTGAGTGGGGCAGCCCCTTGGTGGAAATCATTGGCATGTTTGTCATAGGTATTGGCTTCTATTTCGATTTTATTTCTTATGAAGCAATGCTAGTGCTTTTAGCCTTGTCGATTGGATTTGGCATTTTATTATCGGTTATTGCCATTATGCTTGAAGAAATGTCTTTTCATATTTACCCTAAAACTCGCTATGTGATTATTTTGTTTTTCACGGCAATAATTGAAAACATAGGTTACCGACAACTTAACAGTTGGTGGCGAATCATTGCAATGGTTCAGTGGATGATTGGAAAACGTGCCAAATGGGGAGAGATGAAACGTACCGCCAGTTGGAAACAACAAGATTAACATGCTGCAGAATATGCAATTACACTCAATCTAGTTTTTCAAGAAACATACTTTTACAATACCAGTCTTTCAAATGACGCTACCCATACGATAAATAGGCACTTGTAGTAACATTATTGGGTAGGCTCAAATGAAGAAGCGTATTTGTTATTTTCATTCTCTAATTCCTTTCATCATTATCTTGTCCGGTTGTGGCACTGCCATTACTAGCGAACCGACAATTGTTATAAACAACGATGAAAGCCTGCTCGCCCAAAGAATGCAGCGACTGTCATTGCCCATTACTGTGGAAGCCACAAATTCCAAAGCAAGACTTCTTGCAAGCAATACCACTCAACTAACCCTTATTGCCGAATCTGATCCGCCAAAATATGCTGATACGACTTTGCAAGCAACAGAAGTTCGTGTTAGAGGCAATAAGGCTTATGTCAGTTTTAATATACAAGGCGAGCAATTTCTCGGCGCTGTTGATGTATACGACATTAGTGATAACAGCTCACCACAGTTAATCTCGAATGCGATTTTTCCAGGCGTCGACATTAATGGCTTGAGTATAGATCCTGGTGGCAATGAAATATATTTAGCCGCTGCAAGTGATGCCCAGGAGTTAAAAACTCCTGCGTTACTTCGACGCATAACATTGCTCGGCGGAAAACTCACTAACGATTATGTCGATGTTGATATTGATAGCTATGCCGCTACTGATGTAGACGTTGCTGGCAATCATATTTATATCACTTCTGGCGCAGACTATGGCAAGATCACCGTTTTGAATAAAAATGACCTCAGCCTACATTATCAGTTTGATGCTAACGATGCCCGTTCTGTTGATGTTGATGCCCAGGATGTCACGGTATTTGCTGGTACACCGGCAACCTTATACACATTTGACCGAAATTCTGGCGAGCTTGTCGATCAATTCACCTACACAGGTGCATCGATCGTTAACTCTAAGTCAACCGTAGAAACCAAACAAGCAAAAGCATTTATTGGCGCTGGCGATGGCGGTACTCACATTGTTTGTATCGCCACTGGTGAATTATTGGCTAATATTCCACAAGCTATTATTCCTGATTTAGATCCTTTATTGAGTGTAACCAACAGCGTGACCGTGTATAAACGTGCCGTGTTTATGGGTAATGGTGAAGCAGGCGTATATTTAGCATTAGCCTCGGAAAATTTTAACGCTAACAATTGTATTGTTAATGACCTACAACTGGCTGGCAAACTGCAATTACCTGATGCACCTTCGATTAATCATATTGTGTACCGACATGATTTGTTATTTGTTGCCAGTGGGTTAGGCGGGTTAAAAATCATAAGTGTTAATATCGCAAATAGCACGGATGACAATGACGATACATAGTAATATTGCGAGTAAATCAATGTAAACTCAAAAACATTCTTGAGGCTCGTAACTTAAGCAAATCGATTTTAACGTCGACATATGGCTTACTAGCGTTGCATGAGCCAGCAGAGCGCTACAAATACCAGGGAAATCAGATTTAGGAAGCAATAAATGAGCGGTCTTTTGAAAAAAATACTGTATATAGAAGACGAACCCGATATAACCGCAATTGCCACTGTCGCTCTCGAAACCGTCGGTGGATTTGATCTAAAGTCCTGCTCCTCAGGTTTCCAGGCGATTGAAGAAATTCATCAATTCAATCCAGATTTAATCTTGTTAGATGTCATGATGCCTGATCTCGACGGCCCCAGCACATTAACAAAAATTAGAGAATTGGAGCAGTTTCGTGACACGCCCGCAATATTTATGACGGCAAAAGCTCAGCCGGACGATATTAAGCAGCTAAAAGCCATGGGCGTACTTGATGTCATTACCAAACCATTTGACCCAATGACTTTATCAAAACAAATCAATCAAATATGGGAGAACGCTGCCTAACCGCAGCTATAGAAAAGCAGAAAATGAGCAAAGGTAAAACAGTTGATCTAGACGAAATGCTGAATCAATTAAAGCAGTCCTTCCTTAGTGAGTTACCTGAACGCTGCGATCAAATTGAATCTCATATCTTACAATATAGCGAAACCCACAATCATAATGATTTCCAGGAAGCCTATAGAAAAGTCCATAGCTTAAAAGGCAGTGGAGGTACTTATGGCGTCGGCATCATAAGCACAATTTGTCACCAACTAGAAGATTTGCTTAGCGAACTGAATGAACAACGTCAAGATTACGATAATGAAAAGTTCATTGACCATTGTTTGGCCTATGTCGATTTAGCCCGGCAAGCGGCTCAATTTGCACTAAACGATAGCGATAATTTCGAAGCGATTGAACAACAACTAGAAAAACTTAGAAACGAGCAAACCAAAAATGAATTATTAGGTATCATTATCGAATCATCCTCAACTTTAGCTCAAGTGTGTACTTCGGCTCTAAAAGGATTACCTGTCAAAATAATTTCGATTAATGATGGCTTGCTTGCGTTGAAGCGCTTACTTGAAGAGAAATTCGATTTTGTTATTATTGGTGGCAAATCTTTAAAAGGACTCAATGGCAAAGCATTGGTTGCCGCAATACGTTGCTCCGAATCTATCAATAAAGATATAAACATCATTGCCATCCGATCTAGTGACAACTCAAATGATTTTTTAAATGAAGCAAAACCCAATATGGTATTAATGAAAGACAAAAGCCTAGCGGACCAGCTCAAACAAACCATTCGTTCCAATATGCTTTAGACTACTCAGGATTGCTCACAGGTAAATTGCTCGCGCTGATTGGATCGCGTCCATTGGGTAGTGCGTCCAATCCAAGAGAAACCAATGTAGCCGCGTAGATCGAGCTTGTTATGTTTTAATGTGAATTGGCTTTTATACGTCGATCCTTCTTCTGGATCATAAATTTTACCTTCTTCCCAAAAGTTTGCATCGTTTGTTGTCTTAAAGTTACTTAACATTTCCAAACCGAGGATAGGACGCTTTCGCAAATGAGGCTTTGGATTGTGCTTATCCAATTTAACACTGCCATCGGCTTCAAAAGGCTCTTTCACGCATGCAATTTTTCCGCACAAAAAGCTACCACAAGCGTATATTTCAATTAAAGCATCACCTTCTTCAACCAGCCATAATCCAAGCGGTGAAGGAGATTGCGCAAACACCAATGAATTAAAACTTAAAAGCATGACTATCAATACTATGGGCTTTAAAATCATCAGCATTCACTCCCTGAAAACTTATCGTTTAGCGTCCACACGCTTCAATAACAAAATATATTCGACCAACTGCTCGATATGCTCATTGGACACACGATTGCGCATGGGCGGCATCCCATCCCCACCTTTCCAAGTTAACCAGTTACCTTTGCTACCGTCCAGTACACTTTTAACCAATTGTGGTTTAATTGCTTCAATAGGCGCACTGGCATAACGCTCTGCAATGGCTTGCCAGGAAGGCCCTACAACCGTCGCATTTGCGCGATGACAATCAATGCAGCCATTTTTAAAGGCTAACTGATATAAATCAGATTTTAATTTGATTTGAGGATTTAGTGTCGAATCGTTACTACAGGCGCTAAACAATAACAAACTTAATATTAAATAAAACCCGTATTTCACCCGAGGCTCCTTTTTTTAGGAATTCTAAATTATTGCACAAAAAAAAGAAATGAATGGCGAGAAAAAAAGTATCACCGACACGGGGCAAGCACTTGTGGGGGGGGTGAGGGGAGGGTGCTTGCCCCGTGTGGTAAAACTTATGACTGTAAAGAAGTACCTGTTTCTGCTGTCCAGGTTTTGTTTTGTGCGTCTAGTAACGCTTTGCCCTGACGACTTTCTAAACTGATCATATCCAGGCTTGCGCACTCGGGGCACTGAACCGAATTAAAACGAGCCAAATGGTATACCGTCCACAACATTGGAATTAGCAATAAAGGGACTAAACCAGACAAGCCAACCACACTTAAGGTGACTAACCATAAAAATAAATCGACGAAAAAAGTATCTCCCGATTGTGGTACGGGCTTGCCCACGTGGCCACAAGATTTACAAATTTTAGATTTCATTAAGAACCTCAATAATGTTTAGAATTGTTTTATAAAAATTAGAATTCGCTAATATTCTATTCCAAAAAAACAATACTTGCAAGATTGACATGGTTATTTGAGCATAATACTTGGGTAAAGCAGTTATTTATAAACCTCTAATTTTCAATGGATTAGCCAGATCAGAAATTTATCTAATTGATTAATAACAAAAAATAATGTCGAAAATTTCACAGTTTTATACTTTATTACTTGATTTGGAAATTCCCGCTGTTGCACTAAGCTTAAAGAGTCAGGTCAAATGACATTAGGGATAAAACAAACCATTAGCTATGGAAGGGAGTTTTTTATGCTTTATTTTCTTGATTTCAAAGTTGAATACTCGGCAGACATGAGCCAGCAAGATTTGTTTTCTGTCTGGGCAAAGGAAGCCGATGCAGCCTTAGGGGCAAAACAAGCAGGTGTTGTCGTCGATTTGTGGAAATGCGTCGGGCAACGACGCGTGATTGCAGTTGTTAATGTTGATAGTCCCGATACCTTGGATCAAATTTCTTTTGATTTACCAATAATGCGTGAAATGGGACAACATGTGCAGATTGCGGTTACTCCATTAAGACGTTATGAAGACTTTGCAAATGATGTGAGCCAGCGTTTGCAGCGTGAGGATGATTAACTTTTAAGTCTGGCTGGCCCTGACAAAACTTGGGCCAGCCAAATCCATTAATTTTTCTTTTCGATTTTCGCCCAGGTGTCACGTAAAGTCACCGTGCGATTAAAAATCATTTCATTGCCACTCGTGTGCCCCAAATCTAAACAAAAATAACCTTCACGCTCAAATTGAAACGCTTGTCCAGCTTCAGCATTGCACAAGGATGGCTCCACTACGCTCTGGGTTAGAGTCAATAATGAATCTGGATTTAAATAATCGGTAAAGGCTTTACCTTCGTCATTGCGTGCGTCGGGATTAGCCTGGGTAAAGAGTCGATCATATAAACGAACCTCTGCCGCAATACCATGCTTTGCCGAGACCCAATGAATGACGCCTTTGACTTTGCGCCCCTCTGGATTTTTCCCCAAAGTATCTTTGTCATAACTGCAATGTAATTCGATGACATCACCGTGCGCATCTTTTACAACTTCATCACAGCGAATCACATAGGCATTGCGCAAACGTACTTCACCACCGGGCACTAAGCGCTTAAATTTTTTCGGTGGAATTTCCGCAAAATCTGCTTGGTCAATATAAATTTCATTACTAAAAGGTAAAACTCGATTTCCCATTTCCGGTTTTTGCGGGTGATTGGCCGCTTGCAACTCTTCGACTTGGGTTTCGGGATAGTTGCTAATAATCACTTTTAATGGATGTAACACCGCCATGCGTCGAGCCGCATTTTCATTTAAATCATCACGAATACAATCCTCCAACACAGCCATTTCGACAATATTGTCCGCACGTGTAACCCCAATGCGATAACAGAACTGGCGCAATGCATTGGGCGTATAGCCACGATGACGGAGACCCGCAATTGTTGGCATACGCGGATCACTCCAACCTTCCACATGCCCTTCTTCGACTAACGATGTCAATTTACGTTTACTGGTAACCGTATATTCCAATGTTAATCGTGAAAATTCGATTTGTTGTGGTGTGTGTTCACAGCCAACAGTTTGAATAAACCAATCATAAAGCGGTCGGTGATCTTCAAATTCCAAGGTACACAAGGAATGAGTAATGCCTTCAAACGCGTCCGATAAACAATGCGTGAAATCATACATGGGATAAATACACCAAGCCTCACCGGTTTGATGATGCACCACACCATGACGGATGCGATAAATGGTTGGATCGCGTAAATTGATATTCGGCGATGTCATATCGATTTTTGCACGCAAAACTTTTTCACCATCGGCAAATTCTCCAGCGCGCATACGAGCAAATAAATCCAAATTTTCCTCGACACGTCGATCTCGATGGGGACTATTTTGCCCTGGTTTAGTTAAGGTGCCTCGATATGCACGAATCTCTTCCGCATTTAAGTCACAAACGTAAGCCTGACTTTTTTTAATCAAAGTCACTGCGGCTTCGTATAGCTTTTCAAAATAATCGGAGGCAAAAAAGAGTCGATCATCCCAATCATAACCTAACCACAACACATCCTGTTTAATCGCTTCCACAAACTCAATATTTTCTTTGTGAGGGTTGGTATCGTCGAAACGCAAATTGCAAGTGCCTTGATAGTCTTGGGCGATACCAAAATTCAACACAATGGATTTGGCGTGACCGATATGCAAATAGCCATTAGGCTCCGGAGGAAAGCGTGTCGCCACCCGCCCCGCATGCTTTCCCGCAGCAATATCGGTATCAATAATTTGTCTTATGAAATTTGTGGGTTTTTCTGTTTTGTCCACGGACATTGGCTAAACCTTTCGTCACCTGCAAACCGCGCATTTTACAATAAGATTAGCCCTTATGTATCACTAGTATGCGAATACTTAGATATTTCCTAGGGGGAAAGCGCTATATTTTTACCAGTGACAAGGATTTTAGTAGCTCAATCAAAGCTGCTAAACTTCGCCATTCGTCCGGTAATTGGCTCCACCAGCGGTAAGTTACCATGCCTGACGGTGTTCGCAGCAGTAATTCACTATTGGAAATAGTTGGCGCGCTTAAGTTTTGCGGCAAGGTATTAACCTGAATATCCTCAATGGCGTGACGAATTTGTTGCCGATAGCCCTGGCTTAACAAGCGCCCTTCCCAACTAATGCCTGCTTGGGAATAAACCGTCGCTGAAGCTGCCTGTTCGTTATTCGAATAAAGATACTGGATGTAAACACTAAACGTCATACGATTTGTATTTTTTTCCTTAAATATCACATTCGCATCGACTGGAAACTCAGGCATTATTTTAACTCGATATGATTATTTTAGAGCTTGAAAAGTTCCACCATATGTTTAAGCTCAACACTTAATGTGGTTAACTGTTTACTCGCATCGTCAAGCTCACTGGTAATTTCTATCGCACCTTCTGCAATTGAGTTCAAACCTGTAATATTTTGTGCAATGTTTTTCACAACTGCATTTTCTTTGCTGGCGACTCGGGAAATATTTTGGTTTTGATCGTGTATAGAACTAATTTCTTGTGAAATAGCCATAATTTTTTTTCCTACTTCACTAATCTGCTCATAACTCTTGTGTGAATGCTCATTACCAAACTGCATCACATCGGAAACACTTAAAGCCACCGACTGTAACTGGGTGATTTTTTCCTGAATTTCGTTTGTCGCCACAGATGTTCGATTGGCTAAGACCCGCACTTCATCAGCAACCACGGCAAAACCACGTCCCTGCTCACCCGCTCGCGCCGCCTCGATTGCTGCGTTCAAAGCTAGTAAATTCGTTTGATCAGCTATACTGCGGATGACATTTAAAATTCCACCGATTTCATCACTCTGTTGCTGTAAGGACTGTATAATCGTTGTGCTTTGCGCCATTTCTTTTGCCACTGAAGCGATCGTCGATATGCTTTTCTGCAAATCCGAAGTCGCGACATTTGCACTTTCAGTCACACTTTGAACCGATGCTGTGGTGGAATTAGCCGTTTCGGCCACAGCGCTAATTGCTTCAGATATTTCCTGTGTAGACTCATGCACGATCACAATCGATTGTTGTTGCTCAGACATATTTTCAATCGCATTTCGAGATATGCCGCCCATGTGTTTGACTGATTGTTGCAGGCTTTCGACAGTCTCCAGAAGTTTGATAACTAATTTGCATAACTGGATTTTCATTGAATTTGCTGAGCTGGCTAACATGGAAATTTCATCTTGTCCTTGAGGATCAATTAAATCTCCGCCAATAACACCTTCGCTAATACTCGACAATTCAGTATTCACTTTTAGCACTTTTCTAAGGACTTTTGTCATTAAAACCAGCAAACTGACAAACATGGTCAAGAAAATAAATGACACCAGGTAGATAGCACCATTCATCGTCGTTATATTGCTATCTAAATGCTGAATAATTCCAACTGTATTCTGGCGCGCTTGTTCAAGAAATGGATCTACTTTGCCAGATATCTGTTCAGCGGCAGTATCAAATTGTCCCATGGTCTGATTACCACCACTCGGCCCTGTTTCGATATAGGCGTTTGCCATAATTATTCCTGCTTGATAATAGGTTTCAAACGTTTGCAGCATTTGATCGTAATCATTTTTATTCTGGGAATTTAAACTGCTTAGCTCAGCAATGGTTTGACGAAACAATTGTGCATATTTTTCAGCTTCCACAAAACCGTCATCCAGACCGTCTAAGGCTCTTGTGGCACTAATGTCCGTCAACCATTGCTGCACTTGGATAGTCGCGAGTTTTAAGGTGTAGGCTTTTTCCAGTGAAGGTATTTCTTGTTGCGCCAGATGTTGCTGACTTTTTTCGAGCTGATTTTCAGCCAAAAAAAGCATGGTCAATTCAAGCAACAACACTACAACAAAAACTATAGTAATAATGCCAAATTTCTTTTTTAGCGTCATTCAGCTGAAACACCCTGTTATCAGTTTTAAATTCCCTATAAAACTTTATCGACAACAGTCTCATTTTCTCGAGCTAAGAAAACACTAAGCCGCTATTTCTGCTAGTTTATTTTAGATTCGGCAGATTTAGATTTGCGCCAGCCAACATTCATAAAACTAGGCCAGTCGATTATCCGCAATATGATATTTCGGGTCTTCTTCCACATTGACTTCGACCAAGTCACCGGCACATGCCAATAGGTATTTACATTCATGACTCAAATGTCTCAAGCGCACTTTTTTTCCGGCATTGGTATAACGTAGCGCTATAGCATCAATCGCTTCCAAGCCCGAATGATCGTAAACCCGAGATGCCTCAAAATCGATAACCACTTCCATCGGATCTTGCTGCACATCAAAAAGATCTTTGAAACTTTGCACGGAGGCAAAAAATAACGGACCGGTAATGCGGTAAACTTTGGTTCTATTCCCATCAATATGAGACTCAGCAACAATGCGTTTCGCCTGCTGCCAGGCAAATACTAGCGCAGAAACAATCACACCCACGACAACGGCGATAGCTAGGTCTGTAGCCACAGTGACACCGGATACTAGTACCAAAACAAAAGCATCCGCTTTTGGCACTTTGCCAAGAATACGAAAACTCGACCACTCAAAGGTACCGATCACCACTATAAACATCACGCCAACAAGCGCG
>JAOUJM010000139.1 GCA_029883265.1 Gammaproteobacteria bacterium | reverse complement strand
AGAGACGGTGTTTTTCATTAAAGATAATGGTGTGGGATTTGATATGGCTTATGTAGATAAACTATTTATCGCATTTCAACGTTTACATGGCGGTGATGAATTTAAAGGCACGGGCGTGGGTTTGGCAACTGTTTACCGCATTATTACTCGACATCACGGCCGCATTTGGGCAGAAGCAAGCGTGGATCAAGGCGCTTGCTTTTATTTCACTTTGTTAAAAGGATGAGACTGTGAACCAACCAATATTGCTGGTGGAAGATAATTCAGATGACGAATTATTAACCCTGCGTGCATTCAAGAAAAGCAACATACTAAATAGGATTGATGTCGTTAGAGATGGGCAAGAAGCATTGGATTATTTCAATCGGCAAGGCCTTTATGTTCAACGTTCTGTGGAAGAAAACCCTGAATTGATTTTGCTGGATTTAAAATTACCTAAAGTCGATGGTATCGAAGTTTTGAAATTTATTCGTGGTTGTGACCAGTATAATAATATACCTGTGGTAGTGTTAACCTCATCTGATCAAGAAACTGATATTGACTATTGTTATGCGATTGGCGCTAATAGTTATTTGTGCAAGCCAGTCGATTTTAATGATTTCATGCGGTGTGTTCAGCAAGTTGGTCGTTATTGGTTGTTAATGAATGTCACCCGAGCCAAAACTGTTGAGACAAAAAAACAAGAAACGACTGGCTGGGCATGATATGAAAAAAAATTTACGCTTACTGATTCTTGAGGATATGCCGGTCGATCTGGATAGATTGTTGTTATTGCTAAATCGTGAAAATTTCTGTTTTGAATATCAATGTGTGCATACGCGCAACGAATTTGAGTGCTTATTGATGGAGCAAGAGTGGGATTTGATTCTATCTGACTATGTGATGCCTCAGTTTAGCGGTATTGAGGCGCTCGAAGTTCGCAATGAAAATTATAGACATATTCCTTTTATCATGGTGTCAGGAACGATAGGTGAAACGGTAGCGGTTGAATGCATGAAGGCGGGTGCACAGGATTACATCTTAAAAGACAATTATATTCGTTTGCCTCATGCCATTCGGCGCGAAGTTGAGCGTGGTGAAAAAGTTCGTCAACAGCTGCTGTTGGAAGAGCAATTAAAAACCCAGCAAAAGCTTTTACAAGGCATTATTGATCACTCACCGGCGCTAGTCTCTGTAAAAACATTAGAAGGTAAGTTTCTGTTAGCCAATAAACGATTTTCATTGCTGGCTGGTTCCAGCAATGAGCAGGTTGTAGGTCAAACGGTATTTGATCTATTTGAGCAAAAAACTGCTGAGCATATTTTGGAAAATATCAATATGGCCTATAAACGCCAGGAGCCAATTAATGTACGAGAACAACTACTGCATGTTGATGGGCGTTACAATGCTTATCTATCAACATACTTTTGTTTGAAAGATAGTAAAAATGAATTAATTGGAATTTGCACGATTTCAACAAATGTGACGGATCAGGTTGATCTGGAGGAAACTCGACTACGTTTGGAAAAACAGCTCGTTACTGCGCAGAAAATGGAAGCCATTGCATTATTGACGGGAGGTGTTGCTCACGATTTTAATAATATTCTATCTTCGATTAATGGTTTTTCAAGCCTGATTTACGAAGCTGGGGATAAGGGTTCGCCTACCCGTGATTATGTCGCTCAAATCAAAGTGTCGGTTCAGCGTGCAAGAGACCTTGTCAATGAGCTTTTAACATTTTCCAAAGGAGATAATAGTAAAGTTACAAGCATTAGTGTGAGTGATATAATTAGCCAGACTCTGAATATGTTGGCCTCAGTCATGCCATCAAGTATTCGCTTGGAGCATGAAATTGAAGACAGTTGTTGGGTGAAAGCAAACCCTGTGCAAATACAACAAATAATTATGAATCTTGCCATTAATGCGCGGGATGCAATGAGTGGTGTGGGTGTTTTGAATTTGACATTAAAACGGTACAAAACCGATGAGCCAAGATTTTGCTCGTCTTGCTACGGTTCTTTTGTTGGAGACTACATATGTTTGCAAATTATTGATACAGGCTCAGGCATCGCACATGAGCATTTAGGAAAGATATTTAATCCGTTTTTTACAACCAAAGCAGCTGGCAAAGGAACTGGGATGGGCCTGGCAATAATCCATGGTTTGGTTCACACCCTAGATGGTCATGTTCAAGTTGAACAAATAATACCAATGGGTACAAAGTTCAGTGTCTTTTTGCCTAGTATTCAAGCGGAAGTGGATTCAATCGATAAGATCAGAGCTGACACTTATGTTGCTGAGTCGGTAAAAAATAAAACAGTATTATTAGTTGACGATGAGTCGGCGATTGTCAAAAGTACCAAAATTTATTTAGAGCTTCATGGGCTGAATGTGTTCGCATGTGTCAATCCAACTGATGCGTTAAATCTATTTAGGAGCAACGTTAATAAAGTGGATATATTGATTTGTGACCAGACCATGCCTGGTATCACAGGAATCGAGCTTGTGAAGGCTTGTAAAAGAATCAATCCTAGCGTCTATTCAATATTGTTAACAGGATATTCAGAGTTTCTTAGTGAAGAGCAAGCATTGGCCCAAGGTGCCGACTTATATGCATTGAAACCTATAGAGTTGCCGCTTTTACTGCAAATGATACGATATTTGGTGAGCTCGAAAAAACCTCAACTTGAAACACAAAACTAAGCTTGATAGATTCATGAGTTGAAGAGGAATTCTATTGCCTTCTGAAATTGATCTGGCTAGACTGAAACAATGATAGGTCAGTTTCGAAATCTTATGCTAAAGTTTCTAAATAATTCCAAGCAATCGTTGCTTTTCATCTTATTTATTTCATTTGCACACAATAATGCAGCCTCGGCGTTTGAAGCCCAATTACAGGGCATTTACACTCCGCCGGATGGTGGTATGGTAGGTTTTATCGCAGAGTACAGAGTTGACCGGTTGCCGGTAAAAATGAGCCTGGTAAATCGTGCAGCCAGTATTGCGTACAATCATCGACCTAGCGGCTATGTGGAACGTGGTTTTGGAGAACTTATCAGCATGGGGGCACGATTATATTCTGAATCGAATCGACTTGCGGCGTATTTGGCTCTGGAGTTAGCTTTTCTTGATGTGGGAGTGGAGTGGTATACGCCGACCTCGGAAGGTACTTCGGCCACAAAAGGCCTGGCACCGATTTTATCGTTTGGTTACAAGTTGGGTGATAAAGAATTATCAATTGAGCCGAATGTGTTGGCGTTTTTTCTTTCTGCGGCAGGCAATAAGCAAGCTCAAGTAAAAGCGCTATTTGGTTTCGGTTTTACACTCGGAGTGCGATTCTAAATCTGGTTTAGCTGGCCTTTTTTTGTGGTTCAGAAAAATCAATTTTTAGTTCAGGTGTGCTTGTGCAGGTTTCGAGGAAGCCATTCAGCTTTAACTTCAATCGTAACTCAGTTTCATGGTCAGCAAGTTTCAGCGCATGATCAGCAAGTATTTGTTTTTGTGTGACCAAATTATATAACTCATCTTCAAAACTTAACATGCCTAATGGTTTCGATTTTTCAATGACTGTTTTTATTTGCCCCAAATTTTGATTACGAATCAAGCTGCTAACAAGGCTGGTATTTAAAACGATTTCATTAATCAACTGTTGTTGTTTTTGCTTATAAACGGGGATTAGGCGTTGCGCGATCAAGGCTTTTAAGCTATTGCTTAGGTCAAATAAAACAGACTCGCGTTCGCCTGGGTCAAAAAAAAGTGGAATTCGTTCCAGCGCTTGTTGGCAATTATTAGCATGCAAAGTAGCGATACATAAGTGGCCGGTGCGAGCCGCTTGTAAGGCTAATTGCATGCTCGCCCGATCGCGAATTTCACCGATCACAATCATATCAGGGGCTTGTCGTAAGGCATTTTTTAATGCAATTTCATATGATTGTGTGTCCTGCCCCACTTCACGTTGTGACACAATACTTTTTTCACTAGGGTGGATAAATTCGATGGGGTCTTCCACCGAAATAATATGGCCTCTTTGTTGTTGATTACGATGATGGATCATTGCTGCAAGACTGGTGCTTTTACCACTACCCGTGCTGCCGACAATTAAAACCAGACCTTGTCGTTGCAATGCCAGATCCGAATAAATGGCTTTGAGTTGTAATTGTTCGGTACTGGGTATTATTGGGTCGATTCGACGTAAGATAATAGCGGGTAAGTTGCGTTGGCGAAAAGCGCTAATGCGATAACGACTAGTTGGATTGTGTTCGAATGCAAAATTGAGTTCGGCAGTTTGATTAAATTGTGAAAGTTGTTGTGGTGATGCGATGAGTTGAAGAATGTGTTCAACTTGGTCACTACTTAAGTGATGCGTCGATAAAGGGTGTAATTCCTGCTTGACTTTAATTGTTGGTGCAGTGCCTGCGCACAAGAATAAATCTGAAGCATCACGTGATTCAACAAGCCTTAATAATGAAGCAAAATCCATTTTGCCTCTCCCGAGTTTGAGTTAGAAGCTATCTTTGCTAATGGCTTTGATTTTGGCTTCAGCGCGAGTAATTTCACCGCGCTTAACCAAGTCTTGCAGGACTTGATCCAAGGTCTGCATGCCCAGTTGTTGGCCGGTTTGTATGGCGGAATACATTTGCGGAATTTTGTTTTCACGGATTAAATTTCGAATCGCTGGTGTGCCAATTAATATCTCATGAGCAGCGATGCGACCGCCCTGGGTACGCTTTAATAAAGCTTGGGAAATAACGGCATGCAAAGATTCCGATAACATAGAGCGCACCATGTCTTTTTCTGCGGCGGGAAACACATCGATAATCCGGTCCATGGTTTTCGCCGCTGAGCTGGTGTGTAGGGTGCCAAATACTAAGTGACCGGTTTCGGCGGCGGTGAGTGCCAGGCGTATGGTTTCTGGATCACGCATTTCACCCACGAGTATGACATCCGGGTCTTCACGTAAGGCCGAGCGTAAGGCTTCGCCAAAACCCAAGGTGTCGCGATGAACTTCGCGCTGGTTGATCAAGCTTTTATGACTTTGGTGTACAAACTCGATTGGATCCTCAATGGTGAGTATATGGCTGTAAAAATTTTGATTTATAAAATCAATCATGGCTGCAAGCGTGGTTGATTTTCCTGAGCCGGTAGGGCCTGTTACCAAAACTAAACCACGAGGCGTTTGCGCGATTTCTTTGAATACCGGCGGTGTTTTTAATTCGTCGAGAGTTAAAATACGCGGTGGGATGGTACGAAACACCGCGCCCGCACCACGGTGATGACTGAATGCATTCACACGAAAACGCGCCAGTCCGGGTATCTCAAAGGAAAAATCTGTTTCGTAAAATTCTTCATAATCTTTGCGCTGCTTATCATTCATAATGTCATAAATCAGACCATGAACGATTTTGTGTTCCAGTGGTGGGGTGTTAATGCGTCGAATATCGCCATCGACACGTATCATGGGAGGTTCCCCGGCTGAGAGATGCAAGTCAGACGCTTGGTTTTTCACACTAAAATTGAGAAGTTCGGCGATATCCATATTCAACCCTAAGTAATTGAAAGTTTAGAAGAATATTACTAAGTTCAGGGAACCGAGTATACTAGCTCATAACGGCAAGCTAAAATGCTTTCTTTAGATATTATCAGCACTTAGTTGAATGGATTGGTCTTAAATTAGAATGAATAAACTATGTCAATTGCAGAAAATTTAATACGGGTGCTGGCACGGATCTCCCATGCGGAACATAAAAATGGGCGAAACCATGGAAGTGTGCGCTTACTTGCTGTTAGCAAAACCAAACCTATTGACGCGGTTCAAGCGGCTGTTGATGCTGGTCAGCGCTGTTTTGGTGAGAATTACCTTCAAGATGCCTTGCCAAAAATAGAGTATTTCCGCGATCAGAATCTGGAATGGCATTTTATTGGCCCAATTCAATCTAATAAAACTCGATCCATTGCTGAAAGTTTTGATTGGGTGCATAGTGTCGATCGATTAAAAATTGCACAGCGACTCAGTGAGCAACGTCCTGAGGAATTACCTGATTTGAATATTTGCATTCAGGTGAATTTGAGTGGAGAAGCCAGCAAATCAGGGCTTACAGCAGACGAATTAGTGGACTTGCTAAAGGCATGTACTTTGTTAAAGCGTATTCAAATACGCGGTTTAATGCTAATTCCGGCGGCAAACACTAATTTTGAACAGCAAAAACAGGTGTTTCAGCAGCTGGCAAATTTATTACAAAGAATGAATCAGCAATTAGGTCTGAAAATGGATACCCTTTCTATGGGAATGAGTGCGGATTTGGAGGCGGCAATTGCGGCGGGAAGCACTATAGTGCGTATAGGTACGGATATTTTTGGGGCGCGCCAATAACAGATTCTAAAAAGCCGTGGCCGGTAATTTGTCCCTGTGGATAAGTTATAGCTATGGCATAATAGTTTTACGTGAAAAACAAATTAAAAGGTGCTGGCGATGCAAAACGTGAAAATTGGTTTTATCGGCGCGGGAAATATGGCCACCAGCCTGATTGGCGGAATGATTAGTGATGGGTTTCCCGCGGCAAATCTGTTAGCGAGCGATCATAACCAGGAGCGCTGCCAATGGCTTGCCGAGCAGTTTAAAATTCAGATCTGTGAATCTAATCAAGCCTTATTAAGCCAAGCGAATATTATAGTTTTGGCAGTGAAACCACAGGTGATGGCGGATGTTTTGCGTGATTTAGCGCCTACGCCTAGTGATAAACTATTTATCTCTGTGGCGGCAGGTATTCCTTGTCAGGCATTACAAAATTGGGCGCAAGCAAAAATTGCCGTTGTGCGCACCATGCCGAACACCCCTGCGCTAGTCGGAACGGGTGCCACTGGTCTATTTGCCAATGAGCAAGTTAGCACTGAACAGCGTGAACAAGCAGAAACCATTATGCGTGCCGTGGGTATAGCCTTATGGGTTGAAACGGAAGATATGATTGATACGGTGACTGCATTATCAGGTAGTGGCCCTGCATATTTTTTCTATTTCATGGAAGCCATGGAGCAATCGGCAGTGAATATGGGAATGGATGTGCAAACGGCACAGTTATTGACAATTCAAACTGCATTAGGCGCAGCAAAACTCGCGCTAGAGAGCGATGATACGCCTGCTGTATTGCGTCAAAAAGTTACATCCCCTGGTGGCACTACAGAAGCAGCGCTCAATGTTTTAGCTCAGGAAAATGTTCATCAAGCCATCACACAAGCCATGCAAGCTGCAAAAACACGTGCAGCAGAACTAGCTAAGGAATTTGGAGATCAATAATGGGAAATATGTATGTTAATAATGCGAGTGTGTTTTTAATTCAAACCTTATTTGGTTTTGCATTGTTAATTATTATGTTACGCACCATGTTGCAAATGGTGCGTGCCGATTTTCACAATCCTGTATCGCAATTTATAGTCAAAGTCAGTAATCCTTTAATCATACCATTGCGGCGCTTGATTCCCAGTATTGGTGGTTTGGATACAGCATCGTTATTGTTATTGTTGGTGTTGCAATGCCTCGAATTATTGTTAATCGGTTTGGTCGCCAATTTCAGTTTCACTCCACTAGGTTTGGTTATGCAAGCTATTGCGGGATTGTTATCGCTTTTGCTGAAAATTTATATTTTTGGAATCTTAATACAAGTGATTCTAAGCTGGGTGAGTCCGGGCAACTATAACCCTGTGACGGGTATTCTTTATCAAATAAATGAACCTTTATTACGTCCTGCACGTCGTTTATTGCCACCGATTTCTGGTTTTGATTTATCGCCTATCATCGTGATGATTGCTTTACAGTTAATGACGATGTTGGTGTTAGCGCCTTTTGCAGATTTCGCACGCAGTTTTTAAGTATGCATGAGTGCATATCAATGGCAAGATAAACGGCTGTTAATAAATCTTCATATTCAACCGCGTGCAAAAAATGATAGCTGGCAAGGCCTGCACGGTGATGCTTTTAAATTGCGCATCAAAGCAGCGCCTATCGATGGAAAAGCAAATACCTATCTATTAGGGTTTCTTGCCCAGTGTTTTTCCGTTCCAAAAAGCCAAGTGCAACTCATTAGTGGAAGCAGTTCCCGCCACAAACGTTTTGTCATTGAGTCACCAGCATCTCTTCCACCCGAGCTGGGTATTCTTAGGGATTAAAAGCAGTTAGAATGCTTGTCTAATACAGTACATAACCAAGGTGCTGAAAGTGCTGATAACTATGAGGGCTAGTAGCATTGCCTACTGTAATACCTGCTGATTCTGTTGGACTAGTAACACCACAAATTGAGGCTTTTGACCAGCCTTTGGATTTAGAAGGTGGTCGTGTGCTGGAGCAATATGAGCTGATTTTCGAGACTTATGGCCAGCTTAACTCAAGGAAAACTAACGGAATTTTGATTTGTCACGCGCTTAGCGGTGACCACCATGTGGCTGGTTATCATAGCCTGGACGACAAAAAACCAGGCTGGTGGGAAACTTGTATTGGCCCAGGAAAACCCATAGACACAAATAAGTTTTTTGTGGTTTGCCCGAATAATCTCGGCGGCTGTAAAGGCAGTACCGGTCCTGCCTCGAAAAATCCCAAAACTGGTAAACCTTATGGTCCAGACTTTCCCATTGTCACTGTAAAGGATTGGGTGCAATCCCAAGCGCGTTTGCGTGATCGTCTTGGAATTAAACAGTGGGCAGCGGTTATTGGCGGCAGCTTGGGTGGTATGCAGGCGCTGCAATGGAGTATTGATTTGCCGGAAAGTGTGCGCCATGCAGTGGTGATTGCTGCTGCACCTAAACTCTCGGCACAAAATATCGCATTTAATGAAGTGGCGCGCCAAGCCATTCAATCAGATCCGGATTTTGTACAGGGTCGTTATATGGAAAATAATAAAGTTCCACGCCAGGGCTTAATGCTGGCGCGTATGTTAGGTCACATCACTTATTTGTCCGATGATAGTATGCGTGAAAAATTTGGTCGTGAGTTGCGCGAAGGTAAATTGAAATTTGGTTTTGATGTGGAATTTCAAGTGGAAAGTTATTTACGTTATCAAGGACGCAGTTTTGTCGATCGTTTTGATGCAAACACTTATTTGTTAATGACAAAAGCCTTGGACTATTTTGATCCGGCGCAAGAATATGATCAGAGTCTTACAAGAGCTTTGTCACGGGCGCAAGCAAAATTCTTGGTTATGTCGTTTACTTCAGACTGGCGATTTTCGCCCGCGCGTTCCCGTGAAATTGTTAAAGCTTTGCTGGATGCGGAACAAGATGTGACGTATTCGCAAATAGAAAGCGCTCAAGGTCATGACGCATTTCTATTACCGATTCCTAATTATTTGAATGCGTTTTCCGCCTATATGCGATCCGTGGCGCGTGAGGTATGTGATTAATGGAATTGCGGCCGGATTTTAAATTAATTGTGAATTGGATCGAGCCGGGTTCAAAAGTTTTGGACTTGGGTTGCGGCGACGGCACCTTATTAGCGTATCTGCAAGACTATCGTTATGTACGCGCCTGGGGTTTGGAAATCGAACCGGATAATATTGTGGCGTGTATTGAAAAAGGTGTGAACGTGATTCAGACCGATATAGATGCAGGTTTGTCAGAGTTTGATGATGATTCGTTTGACTATGTGGTTTTAACTGAAACCTTGCAAGCGGTTTATTATCCTCATCGATTGTTAAAAGAAATGTTGCGTGTGGGTAAACATGGCATTGTCTCTTTTCCCAATTTTGGACATTGGCGTAGCCGTTTTCAAATGGGGTTTGGTGGTCGAATGCCAGTCACACCGGCCTTGCCGAATCAATGGTATGACACACCAAATATTCACTTATGTACGGTTAAAGATTTCGAAAAATTTTGTGTTGATTTGGAAGTCAATGTGGTGGAACGATTAGTGTTGGATGAGCGTCATCAAAAGCGCAGCCTGATTCAGCTTATGCCAAATTTATTCGGTACTAACGCCATGTATCGCATGGAAAGCGCGAATTACAAAGCAAAATTGTAGTCGATAATCAAAGGTGCATGATCGGAAAAGCGTTCGTCTTTGTATATCGTGGCAGCGTTTGCTGTTTGACCTACACCCGGGGTCGCTACTTGATAGTCAATGCGCCAACCTACATTTTTTGCCCATGCCTGACCGCGATTAGACCACCATGTGTATTGCTCAGCCTCTTGATTGACCACACGAAAAGCATCGACGAATTTTGCTTTCGTGAATAATTCATCCATCCATGCGCGTTCCTCGGGTAGGCAGCCAGAATTTTTTTGGTTGCCCTTGAAGTTTTTAATATCGATTTCTTTATGCACAATATTCCAGTCGCCACAGATAAGAAATTCGTTTTTTTGTGAATGCAGTTTTTTTAAACGTGGCATTAACCTGCTCATCACATCAAATTTAATGTTTTGCCGTTCTTCACTGGCAGAACCTGAATGTAAATATAATGAAGCGACGCTGATATGTTCAAAATCTGCCTGAATATAGCGGCCCTCGCTATCTGCATCTTCGAAGCCTTTACCTAAACCAATAATGACTTTCTTGGGTTCGTTTTTACAATACAAAGCGACTCCGCTATAGCCTTTTTTTTCCGCTTCATGGTAATAACAGTGATAGCCTTCGGGATGAAATAGTGGGTCTTGTAGTTGCGCGACTTGAGCTTTGGTTTCCTGTATGCAAACCACATCCGCATTTTGTGTTGCTAACCAATCAAAAAAACCTTTGCGCGCGGCAGCGCGTATCCCATTAACATTTGCAGTAATAATTCGCATTTTATATCCAAAATTGTGATTTTACTTATTGGGTTAGCACTCTTGGCGGTGTAGAATAAAGCCATGAGTGACTATAAACAAGACTTTATTCAATTTGCCGTGGATACACAAGTATTACGTTTTGGTGAATTTACTTTAAAATCCGGTCGGCAAAGCCCTTATTTTTTTAATTCGGGATTATTTGATACAGGTGCACGTTTAGCAGCGCTGGGACGCTTTTACGCTCAAGCGTTGGTCGATTGCAAGATTGAATGTGATATGTTATTTGGTCCTGCTTATAAAGGCATACCCTTAGTTTCAAGCTTGGCTATTGCCTTAGCCGATAAGCACCAGCAAGATAAACCTTATGCCTTTAATCGCAAAGAAGCCAAAGATCATGGTGAAGGTGGCAATATTGTCGGTGCTGAATTACACGGCAAAGTTTTAATTGTCGATGATGTGATTTCTGCAGGTACTTCCGTTCGTGAATCGGTGGATATAATCAATAATGCAGGCGCTCAAGTTGCTGGTGTTTTAATTGCTTTGGATCGTCAAGAACGAGGTCAGGCAGAAAAGTCGGCTATACAAGAAGTGGAACAAGAATTAAAAATTCCCGTGCGCAGTATTATACAGTTGCAAGATTTAATTACTTATCTTGAGAACCAGTCTGAGTTTAAGCAGTTTTTTCATTCAATTTGTGCTTATCGCGACCAGTTTGGGGTTTAGAATTCAATTCACCAGTTTGTAAATAAAGCTCTCATGAAAACTGTGGGCTGGTTCACATAAGAAAAATCCAAAGAAATCCTACCAAGACGATTCGCTATTCAGGTGCAGGGCATGGTCTCTGCTTTTTCGTGTTGTTTCAAGGAGAAATCCATGTTTCCCAAAGTGAGATTGAATTTAGCAGCGGCATCTATAGTGCTGGTGACGAGCCTGGGTTTAGTGGCCTGCGCAGATAAACCTAAAGAAGAATATCCAAGTTTTGGAATTAGCTTAAACATTCCAGATAGCATGACAGGTGGTAAATCCACATCTGCAAAACCAACAACTTATGCAGGTGACCTTGGCTGTGATTACCTTGGTGCAAGTGAGGCCGAGCCATTTAAAAATGGTTATAATATGACAAAATTCACGGTCGGTGTTATGGCCTCGTGGACATGTATTGCTGATCGTATTCTAGGTGCCGCCGATCAACTAGCGGCGGATGGCGTTATTCATGCTGCTACTGAAAATGATGCAGCCGATCCTTTATATGATCCAACAAGTCCAACTCATTATAGTGTGACTCAAGATTCAGCAACACAAAAAACTTTCCGCCTTTATTATAATTTTGAACATGCATTTCCTCCAACAGCAAACATGGATGTGCCTGGTTTTTATGTTTCGTGGGATGCTAACGATGCAACCAATATTACTCAAGGCAAGTTGATTATCGATGCGGCGGATGTATCTGGTGTGAATGTATCGACCACAGATCAGCCCATTGCTATGCGTATGGACTTTGAATTTACAACAGCTCAAAAATCCGTGGACATGGCAATTCAATTCGGTGCAGGCAATGTTTGGGCCGATGGCATGCGCTTGAATATGGTTGAGGATTTAAATGCAGCAGCGTCAGATGCAAGCATAACCGCCTTAGGTCGTATGCAAATGAAA